>NZ_JAKMQQ010000011.1:0-44757 GCF_025771645.1 Campylobacter sp. IFREMER_LSEM_CL2256 | reverse complement strand
ATTCGAACCAACGGCCCCCTCCTTAAAAGGGAGATGCTCTACCGGCTGAGCTAACGAGACAATCAAAAAACGAAATTATGCCAAAAGAATATTCTTTTGTCAAGATATAATATAAAATTTTGAGCATATTTTTTAACATGCTCAAAATTTAGGCTAAGTCTAAAGATACTTTTCCGTTTTTGATTTCTGCAACTTTAACTTTAATTTCATGTCCCACTTCTAACTTTTCTTTAATCTTGGAATTATGCAATAAACCATCCACGCCTTCTTTAAGTTCTACAAAAACTCCAAATTCTACAACCTTTTGAACTCGTCCTAAAAATTCTTCTCCGATATCAAATTTAGGCATTTCCTTTTTGTCGCGCTTTTTGTTAGAACCTTTAGAGTGAAGTAAATTTAATATATACTCTTTACTTTGAGAAATCAAATCATGATTAATTCCTGCTATTTTAACCTCACCTTTATCTCTATCTAAGTCAATATTAACTTCAAATTTTTCAATAATTTCTTTAATGGTTTTACCACCTTGACCTATAATATCAGGAATTTTATTTGGATCTACATTAAAAATTTCAATCTTTGGCAAAATAGCTTCATTAACAACTATGTTTTGATTAGTCTCTTCCATTAATTGCAAAATGTGTTCCCTAGCTTCTTTTGCTTGATATAAAGCCTCTTTTAAAACCTGTTGCTCTATACCACCAAGTTTTATATCCATCTGCAAAGCAGTGATTCCATCATAGCTTCCTGCTACTTTAAAATCCATATCTCCATCATGATCTTCAAGCCCCATGATATCGGTTAAAATAGCATATTTTTCATCTTCAAAAACTAGCCCCATCGCCACACCTGCTACTAGTTTTTCACTTTTTACCCCTGCAGCTCTTAAAGCCAATGCACCACCACAAACAGTAGCCATAGAACTAGAACCATTGCTTTCTAAAATTTCAGAAACCAAACGAATTGTATGAACATAATCTGTATCAACACTAGGATACAAAGCTCTTTTTGCTAAATTTCCATGGCCTAACTCTCTTCTACCAGGAGCTTTTATAGGGCTAGCTTCGCCCACCGAAAAACCTGGAAAATTATAATTAACCATAAATTTTTCACAAATTGGGTTTTTTTCTGTAAGCATATCTGACATTTGCGCATCATTATCATTTCCCAAGGTAGCCACAACTAAGGCTTGGGTTTGCCCTCTAGTAAAAAGACAAGATCCATGTGCACTTGGTAAAATATTTGTTTCTATGTCTATTTTTCTAACATCCTTTAAACCTCTACCATCTGCTCTTTTATTTTCATTAATAATTTGGTTTCTAATAAGTTCTCTTTTGCATACATGTAAAGCTTTTTCAATATCTTCAAATTTCCATTCGTTTTCAATAGCTATAGATTCACTTTCAATCTCTTTTGCTATTTGTAAAATTTCACTTGCCCTTTCACTTTTTGCCATTTGATTAATAGCAATTTTGAGTTTTGTTATATAAGTATTTTTTATATAGTCAATAATTTGAATATTATCTGACTCTATTTTAAACTCAAGTTTAGAATTTTTTCTATAAGCAGCAAATGCTTTTTCATATTCATTGGAACCACGCAAGATTGCACTACTTGCAAAATCTAAAGCCTTTAAAGTATCATCTTCGCTAAGTTCATTCATACGGTGTTTATCATCTTGCTTGTTTGCCAAAGCTCTCATTTCTATCATTAAAAGCTCATCTTTAACGCCTGCTACATAAAGATCTAAAGTGCTATTTTTTAACTCACTATTGCTTGGATTTAAAACAAATTCATTATTTATACGACCTATTCTTACTCCACAAACAGGTGCTTTAATAGGGATATCACTTAAATACAAAGCAACGCTTGCAGCGTTTAAACTCATCACTTGTAAATCTACTTCAGGATCAGCAGAAAGAACCATTACAACAATTTGAGTTGGATATGCATATCCTTTTGGAAAAAGAGGTCTTAAACTTCTATCTATAATCCTAGCGCTTAATGTTTCATTGTCGCCTGGCTTAGTTTCTCTTTTTACATAACCTCCTGGAATTTTACCTGCTGCATAAGCTTTTTCTATATATTGTACTGTAAGAGGCAAAAAATCCTCTTCTACCATTTTTTCTTCTCTTGCTACAGTTGCCAAAACTACTGCATTTTTTTCTTGCATTAAAACTGCACCTGCTGCTTGTTTTGCTACTTTATCGGTATCAAATATTTCAAGGTGATTATTGATATTTATTTCATGTCGCATGATTTTCCTTTAAATTTTTATCATAGGCAAAACCAAATAAGCTTTTTAAATTTTAAAAACTAAAACTTAAAAAGCCTGTTTTTATTTTGCCTATAAATTTATATCTAAACAACTTATTGCTCAGATATAAATTTATTTTTTAAAGGTAAATAATACCTACTTTCTTCTAAAATATCTAAAATTTCGTGAGCTTGCAAAATCGTTTTATTTTTAAAATAAAACTCAATATCTACAAAATGATCAATTTTTTGCACGCAATAAACCTCATCTGCAAAAACACTAATATAATCATATACATCACTTGGCATTAAAGCGGTGGCATAAATAATACTACTAACCTCTTCTTTTAACAAACTTTTTATACATGAAGAAGCAGTAATCCCACTCTCACACCCCTCATGCAACATTAAAATATTTTTTCCTTTTAAATCTTTTAAAAGATTACCTTTTCTATAACGATATACATTCTTTAAAATTTTTTCTTCATAAGTTCTATTTGCCTCACCATAAATATAATCTAAGCTTATATCAAAAGCTTTAACTAAGGCTTCATTGTAAACTAATTCTTTTGTTTCGCTAATCATAGCTATTTGACATTCATCATTATTAGGAGCTTTGATTTGCTCTGTAAATAAAAAATCATAGGGTATTTCTAATTTTTTTGCCAATGCATCAACAAAAACTATAGATTTTAAAGAAGGAGTAATAATGATATAATCTTTTAATTTATTTAATGGAAGTAAATCATATAATCTTTCAAGCGCATCTTTTTCATCTTCAAAAAACATTATATAGACCTTTCATTTTCTTCCAGAGAAAAATCATAAGATACACCACCCAAAGGATAAAAATTAAACATAAAATACACACCACTTTGATCTTTAGCGCTAATCCCACCACTAGTAAGTTTAGGTGAAATATCCTTACGATACATCAAAGAATAATTCCAACACTTTCTTTGATAAGCATAACCTATCTCCCATTTTTCAGGATCTTTATTCAAATCAAACCACAAACCACCAAATATTTGATAGTTGGTATTTATATCATACTGAGCTTTAGTTCCTAAAAAATTATATTTTTCTTTTTCATATATTCTATAAGCATGATTTAAACTAACTTTCCACTCGCCATAATCAAATAAGGCCTCACTAAATACTTTATCAAAGCGATTATCTATCCCTGAATATTCTGCCTCATTTCTTAAACTTATATAATCATTATAAAAATATTCCACAACATTATCAAAACCACCAAAACTACCTTCTTTGGTAAAATACTTAGTCTTTAAACTATGATATAGCTTTTTTTTGCCTAAAGCACTATAAAAATACTGATACATCGAAAAATTAAACTGCTCAGGATTATCTTTTAATTCTATAAAATCTTCGGTAATTTTACCTGATTTGGCTCCAGGTATAAAATAATTAGCACCTAAATACAAGGTATGATAAAAATTTTCATAAGGTTTAGAAAGATCTGTATATAAAGAAAAATTATGTGAATTTCTAAACAAATGCTCTTGATTTTTAATATCTGTATTAGAATAATCTACAAAATTTGCATAAACTCTTTCTGTAAAGGCAAAATTTAAAAAATCATCCAAAAAACTTGTATGATAAATTAAAGGTAAATCAAAATCTAAAGTTTTAGCATAAATACCCGTATGTCTATAATATCTATGAAAAGAAGCATCTAAGCTATACTGTATATAGTTATCAAAAAAACCATTTAAATATCTATGATATTGAAAAGAAGGGTATTCTTGCATGGTATCTTTGTTGCTAATTTTAGAAGTGTCTATATAATACTTTGCATAAGCACCATAATAATTATCATCATCAGATAAGAAATAATTTATTTTTGAGGTAACCAAAGAAGCTTCAGTTTTTGCACTAGAGCTTAAGTTCATATAATCTACATCATTTAAATAAGTAGCATCAATCCATAAACCTTCTTGAAATTCATCGCTCAAAAGGCTCTTGAGTAAAGCTTCACTTGAATATTTAATCTCTAAACCATAATGTTCTTTGTTTTTTAAATTTTCTTCTTTTTTATAGCTTGATTTTTCTCCAAAAATACCACCACTAATTTCACCTTGAGAATAAGGACTATCAATAAATCTTAAAGTTGAGTATAATCCATAGCCTCTTTTTGTCCTAATTTGAGGTTCAAATTGAATATCTGCATTATCATCAATAACATAATAGATTGGTTGGTTATAATATAACCCCTCGCTTTGTTTTAAAACCACCTGAGGAATTAACAAACCACTTTTCCTTTTAGTGTCTACACTAAAGCCAAAATACGGCAAATACATCACAGGAGTATTTTTTACATACAATCTTGCATTATAAAGATGTAAAAAATTACTCTCTTTATTTAATTTTCCTTCATCAAAACGAATTTCCCAATCAGGATTTTCAACATTACAACTAGAAACAACCGACTTTTTAGTTACAACAAACTTATCATTTAAATCTGCTTGATGACATTGCAACCAAACCTCTAAATCGTTATTTGAAAAAAATAAATTTTTAAAAGCTGTTGTGTTATCTTTAAGATTAATTTTAGTATAAGTAGAATTGGCTCTTTCTTTTTGTCCTCGTAAGATATTCACATCACCAAACAATTCTAAATCTTTAGTTGTTTCATTAAATTTAGCCTCGCTTGCGGTTATTAAATATAAATCAGAAACTACAACCACATTGTTTTTTGCTTCTATGATATCATTTATTTTTACAACATCTAAAGCATAAATGTCTACCTTAGAAGCATACAAACTCCCTACACAAGCTAAAGAAAGCAATATTTTACGCAAGATCTATCACCACTGTTTTGGCTGCATAATCATGCCAAGTTTTCAAAACAATATTACTCAAAGCCCAAGCAAATCCTAAACCATACAACATATCACTAATTTGTCTTACACCTGCTCTTAGAGCGCTTTGAGTAAAATTTGGTTTATCTAGCAATTCTTGATCAATCACCATGATCTTCAAAAGCATTTTTCCTAAAGTTGCGCCATATAAATAAGTAAATAAACTATGGTATGCAAACTGTAAAATCAAAATCCCACCAGCAAAACGCATTAAAAGATTATGAATTTCTTCATAAGTTTGCATAGAATTAATTTTATCGAGCAAAATAATACTTACGATGCCCAAAATTACAAAACTATCGACAACATAAGCTAAAAATCTTTTTTTAAAACTTGCTATTTTTATTTCTTCTTTTTCTAGCTTATCAAATAATTCTTGATTGGTGCTCATTTAAGAACCTGAAAGGCAATATCTTTTCTGTATTGTTTTCCTTTAAAATGGACATTTTCACAAAGTATATAAGCGTTTTTTTGAGCTTCTTCAATGCTTTTGCCAGTTCCCACACAAACCAACACGCGACCACCGCTGGCATATAATTTATCATCTTCTAAACTCACACCAGCATAAGAAATATGAGAATTTTGTGGAATATCGCCTATCTCAATCAAAGCTTTTGGTGAGTCCTTGTAAGGATAATTTTTACTTGCACAAACCACACCCACAGCAAATTCATTTTTAATTTTTATATGAGTATTGGCAAGATTTTTATTCACACATGCTAAAAATAAATCCAAAGGATTTTCTATTAAAGGCATCAAAACCTCACATTCAGGATCACCAAAACGCACATTATACTCTAAAACATAAGGTTTATTATTTACAACCATCAAGCCTATAAACAACACTCCAACAAATTCAGCACCTTCTTCTTTCATGCCTTTAAGAGTTGGCGCCACTATATCTTTCTTCACTTGCTCTAACAAATTTTCACTTGCTAAAGTACTTGGAGCATAAGCCCCCATGCCACCCGTATTAGGCCCTTTATCATTATCTAATAATCTTTTATGATCTTGCGCTGCAGGCAACAATATAAAATCATTTCCATCGCAAACTGCAAATACGCTTAATTCAAAACCATCAAGATATTCTTCAATCACAACAATTTTTCCAGCTTCCCCAAAGCTTTCTCCACTTAGCATATTTTTAGTAGCTTCTAAAGCTTCTTCATGGCTTTGCGCAATAATCACCCCTTTACCTGCACATAAGCCATCTGCTTTTACAACAATAGGAGGTGTTAAAGACGTGATAAATTTCTTAGCTTTTTCATAATCGGTTGTGTTTAAAAATTTAGCTGTTTTGATTTTATATTTTTTTAAAAAACTCTTCATAAAAGATTTTGAAGCTTCCAACATAGCAGCAGCTTTAGTAGGCCCAAAAATAGCAATATTGTTTTCTTTAAAAAGATCTACTATACCCTCTGCTAAAAAATTCTCACTCCCAACTATGCAAAGATCAATCTCAGATGCTTTTGCATAAGCTGTTATAACTTTAGGATCTTTCATATTAAGATTTGTTCCTATTTTAGCAGTAGCACCATTTCCTGGAGCAAAATAAAATTCTAAATTATCATTTGTTTTTTGAAGAGCCAAAGCGATAGAATACTCCCTAGCACCGCTTCCTAGTATTAAAATTTTCATTATTTTCCTTAAAAATATTACAAAAACCCAAATGGCCGGAGTATAAGTGTCTAACCCTCAAAAAGTCAAAGTATGCCATTAGGTGATTTTTAAAGGCTGCAGCTTCTCGCTTTTTTCAAAACTCAAACGAAGTCACAGAACACGGTAAATCACACATCACAGCTTATAATTAATGTGTTGGATCCTCTTTAATACCATATCGAACCATTTAGGCAGTATAATTATAACTAACAAAACTTAAAAATAGCGTTTAAAAGGTTTTTATAAAATCTTAAATTTTGTCTTAGAATCTTTCTTTAAAAAATATTTTCCTTCCAAAATAACATCAGCAACAGGCGCCCATATAGTCTTTTCATCGACATAAACTATATCAAATTCAGTATTTTTCATTAACCCTTGGTAATTTACTTTCTTAGGTGCATGCTTAACTACATAATAAGGATTCATTGCAAAAATTTGAATCTTCATATTAACATATAAATCAGGATTAGAAGTTACAACTAGGAAATTCTTTTCACATTCTTTTTTTACTTTCTTTACATATGAAAATAACAATTGATCATTTGGGTTTAAAGCATGTTTGTTTAGTCTGTTTAAATAAAGCTCAGCAAAAGAAAGCGTACAAAAAGAAATTTCACTTGCTGTTTTAAAATAAGAGTTTTTAATGCTTGTTGATTTTAAAGATTTTTTCCAAATTTCTATGTCTAGTTTTGTTGCACATATATTTAAATCCTGCTTAATCTTTTCAAAAAGCTTTTCTCTTGCCATATTAAAACTATTACTAAAAATAGTAAAATTTTTTTCATAAAAAGATTTTTTTATCAACTCTAGTCTTTCTACACTTTTAGTAAAATAATCAGCTTCATTTTTTAATTCTATTAGTTTTTGTTTTTTACCTTGTATCATTTCTTCTAATTCTTGGTGTTTTTTTCCGCCTTCTGCTTCTAATCTTGCTTGCTTTGATTTTATATCTGTTATTAAAGTGCTCATTTGACGATCAAGTGCTAATTTTCTATTTTTTCTATTATCGATCGAAGCTAAAAGCGCTTGGTAATGACACTGATGAGATAAAAAAACCTCTTCATATAAGCGTTCCATATTGATATGCTTTTGCTTGTCTTTCATATCTTTATATGACATTTCAAGGTGCACTATGATATTTTTCATTGCAGAAAAATCAGCTTGATTGATAGTATTATCCGAAAATAATAAAGTATCTAAAGCCTTATATAAAAAACGCTTCATAGCAAAAAAATCAATAATATATGGTACCTCATCTGTGTTAATGTCTTTTACTGCATTAATTGACAAGGTTTCATTATAAAAATATCTTTGAATGGCTTGTGGGATAGTTAAATTTAATGTGATTTTATCAAGATTATCATAATCTGTTTCTCTATAAAGTTCTTGAACATAAGCATCGCGTCTTGTCAATCTTAAATCTTCTAATTCATCATCGCTATCTGTTTTCCAGAAATCTCTTTCTTTGATAAAATCACCATCTGTAAATTCTTGAAATTTAGAAGGACGTAAATCGGTAATATGCTTTCCATCGGATCTAAATTCAACAAACATACCAACCGTTGGCATACTTCTTTTATCATGCCATGCGTGTTTATTAAATTCAAAAAATGTTTTTGCTAGATTGATTACTGTTCCTCTTCCAGTAGCATCCACATAAACCATTATTTTTCCGTGCATATCCAAATCCTTGATTTAAAGAAAAATTCAATTCTTATTTTAACTTTGTTTTCATAAATTTACAATTATATTTTAAAATTTCACAAAATAAACGTCTTTAGGTATTTTATTTATGTTTTTATATCAATATTTTAAAAACCCAAAACAAACAGGTGCGTTTTGCGCAAGCTCTAAAAAATTAAGTAAACTCATAACTTCTCATGTCCAACATGCAAAAAATATCGTTGAAATAGGGCCTGGTACAGGAAGTTTTACAAAGTATATCCTCAAACAAAAAAGCCATAATGCAAGTTTTTTTGCCGTAGAAATCAATCCTCAAATGGCAAAAAAATTAAAGCAAAAGATAAAAAATATAGATATAGAAGTCAACTCAGCAGAATTTTTACCAAATATGTTAGAAAAAAGAGCGATCAATAGTGTAGATTTAATTATCTCAGGAATTCCTTGGGCTTTATTAAATTCCAAAGAACAAGATTTATTGCTAAAATCCATTCATGATGCTTTAGAGGAAAATGGTTGTTTTGCAACATTTGCTTATATACTCCCAACACCAAAAGGGAGAGCTTTTAAGAAAAAACTTTTTGCCACTTTTAGCAAGGTAGAAATTTCACCTATCATTTGGCAAAATCTTCCCCCTGCTTTTGTTTATTTTTGCACTAAATGATCATTCCCATTCAATCGTTGCTGGTGGCTTGCTAGAAATATCATACACTACGCGATTGATTCCTTCTACTTCATTAATAATACGGCGTGAAATATTTTCTAATAATTCATAAGGTAAATGAGAAAAAGTTGCAGTCATACCATCGCTTGCATTAACAACACGCACGCAAACTGCATTATCATAAGTTCTATTATCACCCATTACACCAACACTTTGCACATTTAAAAGCACACAAAAAGCTTGCCATGTCTTATCATACCAGCCACTGCTTTTTAATTCTTCAATCAAAATAACATCTGCTTTTCTTAAAAGCTCCAAACTAGGCTCATTTACCTCACCCATTATACGTATAGCAAGGCCTGGCCCTGGGAAAGGGTGACGATAAACTACATCTTTACTTAAGCCAAGCTCCATTCCCAAAGCTCTTACCTCATCTTTAAAAATTTCCTTTAATGGCTCGATGAGTTTTAAATTCATCTTTTCAGGTAAACCACCCACATTATGATGAGATTTTATAGTCTTACTAGCTCCTACAACCGAACTTTCAATAATATCAGTATACAAAGTCCCTTGTGCTAGATATTTTACATCTTTATGTTTTTTAGCTTCTTCTTCAAAAACTTCTATGAAAGTATTTCCTATGATTTTTCTCTTTTGTTCAGGATCTCTTACCCCTGCTAAACGACTTAAGAAAATCTCTCTAGCATCAATACTGATTAAATCAATGCCTAAGGTGTGTCTAAACATATACTCAACTTGTTCTCTTTCACCACTTCTTAAAAGACCATTATCAACAAAAACAACTACTACTTGATCTTTTATCGCACTTGCCAACAATGCAGCCACCACGCTACTATCAACTCCGCCACTTACTGCACAAAGTACTTTATCATTTCCTACTTCTTCTTTGATTTTTTGCGCTTGAGTTTTTGCAAAAGATCCCATATTCCATACACTATCACAATTACATGCATACTTAGCAAAATTTTTCAAGATGCTTTTTCCAAATTCACTATGTTGCACTTCAGGGTGAAATTGTAAAGCAAAAAATTTACGCTTCTCATCTCCAAATACACAAAATGGACTATTTTCGCTAGTCGCTAAAACCTCAAAACCTTGTGGCAAATTCTCAACCTTATCAGAATGGCTCATCCATACCGTTTGCTTTTTAGGTAAATTTTTAAACAAATCACTATCATTTTGAATATCTATAGTTGCTTTACCATATTCTTTATGGCCTGCTGGGGCAACATTTGCTCCAAAATGATGTGCCATAAGTTGCATACCATAGCATATTCCTAAAACTGGTATATTTAAATCAAAAATACCCTTATCACAAAAATAAGCATCATTTGCATATACACTAGCTGGCCCACCACTTAAAATAATACCCTTAGGCTCTTTAGCTTTGATCTCATCTAAACTTACATTAAAAGGTAAAATTTCTGCATACACACCTTGTTCTCTTAATCTTCTAGCAATGAGTTGTGTGTATTGTGAACCAAAGTCCAAAACTAAAATATCTGCTTTTTTCATCTAACTCCTTTACAAATTTAACAATTGAAATTGTACATACCAAACTATAATAGATATTATATAACCAACCAAAATCGTCCATGCATATTTTAAATGAGCATTAAAAGTATAAATTCCCTTCATTTTGCCCATCACTCCTACTCCAGCAGCTGAACCAAAGCTGATCAAAGACCCCCCTATTCCTGCTGTAAGAGTTACTAAAAGCCATTGAGTATCATCCATGCTTGGATTTGCCTTTAATACCGCACTCATAACCGGAACATTATCTACAATAGCAGATAAAAATCCTACTCCTATATTAATACTAGTAGCTCCAAATTTTGCATAAAGATCAGAAGCATAAGCAAGCCAACCAACAAAATGCAAGGCGCCCACAGCAGATAAAATACCAAAGAAAAATAATAAAGTGTCCATCTCAATACGCGTCATATAATGAAAAATATTTAAATCTTTTTTACCTTGTTTTCTGTTGAAAAAATACATATACAAACTAAGCAATGAAAGGCCAAAAATCATACCCCACATTGCAGGTAAATCACAAATACTATGAATAAATACCGCCAAAGCTATAGTTAAAAAACCAAGCGCAATAAAAACTTTACCACCTGGTTTAATCTCGACTTTTTCTAAATTATCTTTGTGAAAATTCGGCTTAATATTAGGCACATAACGTGATAACAAATAAGCAGTAAGCAACCAACCAATAAAAGAAGCAGGGAAAAGAGCAAAAAATTCAAAAAACGTGGCTTTTTTTGCTGTCCAAACCATCAAAGTAGTAATATCACCAAAAGGCGACCAAGCTCCACCAGCATTAGCTGCTACTACAATATTTATAGCACCTGGAATTAAAAATTCTTTATTATCTTTATCTATGGTTAAAAGCACAGTAGATAAAATCAAAGCAGTTGTAAGATTATCTGCAATTGGAGAGATAAAAAAAGCTAAAATACCTGTTAGCCAAAATAATTTTCTATAAGTATAACCCTTGCTTACAAGTTTGTATTTTAAAGTTTCAAAAACCGATCTTTCTATCAAGGCTTCTATAAAAGTCATAGCAGCTATTAAGAAAAACACAATTTGCGCAATTTCTAAAATAAGATGATTTACACTTTCTTCAAGTATTTGTGTGTCTAAATCATTCATTACCATATATATACCAATGATAATAAAAGAAAAAGTTCCTATAAATAAAGCAGGCTTAGTTTTATTGATATGATATTTCTCTTCTGCTGCGATAAAATAATAACCTAATATAAAAATTATTAAAATACCTATACCTAAAGCACTAAAAGCTAAATTTAGCTCATGTGTTTGACTAGCTAACAAAAAACTAACACCAAAACAAAGTAAAAAAAGTATTTTATTCATATTTCACTCTCCAAAGATTGGAATTTTTTTATTTCCTTTACACTGCCATTATTATCTTTTATCTCATAAAATGGAGCATCCTTATAGCCACATGCATTTAGAAATATTAATAAAAAAAATGTTAAAATAATTAAATGAAAATTAAAACGAGTCATTACATCATCAACGAGCTTGCTGATTTTAAACATTATAAACCTTTAAAAATATTTTTTCAATATAAAGAGTTTTTAAATTTATTTAATCACAATCACCAACAAATGATTACTAAACTCTTTATAAAAAATAATACTTTGATTATTTTAGTTAAGCACCACATTGCATATATGGAATTAAATCACGATAATACCAAAAAAATGATTAAAAGTCTCATAAAAAACTATACTTTAGCTAGGCCAATGAGTAATTTTGCAAAGGTAGAAAACATAAAAATACTCAGTGATCAAAACTTTATTTCTAAAAACAAAACTTTTAATGAACATAAAAAAGCTCACTTAGAGCTTTCTAATGGAAATTTTAAAAATCATTTTGAAAATCCTATTTTACATAACAAATTTGAAGAACTGCGAAAGCTTATAAAAAATGCTTGAAAATGAACTCAAAACCTTACCAAATTTACCTGGTGTATATCAATACTTTGATATTCAAGGTAAGCTTTTATATGTAGGTAAAGCCAAGAATTTAAAAAACCGCGTTAGAAGTTATTTTAACTTCACTCCAAATCTTTGCCCAAATCCTAATAATAGCTTAAGAATTCAAAAAATGATTAGCCAAACACATCATTTAGAATTTATCACTACAAAAAGTGAGGCTGATGCTTTAATATTAGAAAATTCTTTCATAAAACAACTTCATCCAAAATATAATATATTATTAAGAGATGATAAAACCTACCCTTATATTTATATAGATTTAAATGAAGATTTTCCAAGATTTGAAATTACAAGAAAAATTATCAAAAAAAACAAAATAAAATATTTTGGTCCATTTTTTAAAGGAGCAAAAGAGCTTTTAAATGCTTTGTATTTATCATTTGAACTAAGACAAAAAAAATCTTGTAAGGAGCTTTGCCTTTTTTATCAAATCAAGCGTTGCAAAGGTCCATGTGAGCAAAAAATTTCTAAACAAGAATATGAAAAAATTATCCAAAAGGCAACTCAAGCTCTTTTAAATCCCTTATCTTTGACAAAAAATTTAGAAAATAAAATGTTTGAATATGCAAAAAATGAAAACTATGAAGAAGCAGCTACTATAAGGGATCAAATCAAAACAATAGAAGATTTAAGTGTAAAAATACAAATAGACCTTGCAAAATTAGAAGATTTTGATGTTTTTGCCATACACAATGAAGCAAATATACTCTCTATGGTGCGTTTTGTTATAAATAATGGCAGGATAATCAGCTCAAACCATAAAGTACTAACTCTAAATCATCAAGATGAATTTGACCTAAATGCAATATATAAACAATACATATTAGAAAATTATACCCAAGATAGTCCAGTAAATTCAACCCGAATCTATACGCATGAAGAATTTGAAGACATGAACCTTTTGCAAAATTTACTTAGTGAAAGGTTTTCTAAAAAATTTCATCTTAAAACTCCAAAACTTGGCGAAAAAAAAGCCTTATGTGAACTTGCACTAGAAAATGCAAAAATAAACATACAAAAGCACTTAAAAAGCGATAATTATTTATTTTTAAAAGAATTAAAAGATTTTTTTAACCTACAAAATTATCCTAATTATATAGAAATTTTTGATAATTCTCATATGCAAGGTGAAGCGAATGTCGGTGCTTTGGTGGCTTATAAAGATGGACAATTTGACAAAAGTTCTTATAGACACTACCATTTATCCTATAAAAATGATTATGATCAAATGCTTCAAACTCTTAGCAAAAGAGCTTTGTCATTTGACAAAAATCCCCCACCTGATTTATGGTTAATTGATGGAGGAGATGCTTTATTAAAGCTAGCCAATGATATCATAAAAAGCTCTGGGGCAAATGTAGATATTTTAGCAATTTCCAAAGAGAAAATAGATGCGAAAGCTTACAGGGCAAAAGGAAGTGCGAAAGATAAAATTTATACTCAAGAAGGCAAAATTCAACTTTCTACTGATGATAAAAAATTACAATTTTTGCAAAAATTACGTGATGAGGCACATCGCTTTGCAATTAGTTTTCATCAAAAAACAAAAAGAAAGCAAGATTTGCAAAGTTCTAGATTAATACAACTTGGAATTTCTCAAGGATATATTAAAAAATTTTTAGATTATTATGGTAGTTTTGATGAGATTAGCAAAGCTAGTTTTGATGAATTAAAATCACTTTCCAATGCAAAAATAGCTAAATTAATCAAGGAAAATTTATGATATTATTTATTAGTGTTTTGACTTTAATTTTATGTTTTTTAAATTATTATTTTTTATATCCTATGGATCAAAAATTATTCTTCATTTATACTTTTATAAGCATTTTGATTTTTATTATTGCCTGTATTTATATAATCTCAAAAAATCATAAAATCAAAAAAGACAAGACCTTGATTCAAGAGATAGAAAAATATTTTTCCTTACCAAAATCAAACTCTTTAGAAGAATTAAAAGAAAATTTAAAATTATCGTTTGATTTAATGGGTAAAAAACTGCATGAGCAAAAAAAGGAAAACCTACATCTAGAACAAAATTATCAATATCTTGCCCACGGCTTGAGCTATCTATATCTAGATAATTCTGCTTATATATTAAAACCTTTTATCAATGATTATAAACCTAACTTAGAACATAGACACTTTAAAAACATACATGCAGGTATTATCAATAATAACAAAAATGAAAATTTTCTATTGCAGTCTATTTTGCTTAAAATGGGTATTAGTAGTGAAATTTTATACAAACATAACCAAAAAGATGATAAAAATTATTCTTTTATCATTTCAAAGGAAAAAATAGATGATGTTTTAAATTTCACTTTTGAAGAAATTCATATTGAGGAGATTGTTGATTTTTTAAATACTCATTTTACACAAGAGTGTTACATTACAAGAGATTGTTATAATGTTTTAATTTTTAAATCTTCTTACTTTGAAAATGATCTTATTTTAAACATAACTAATCAATTTTGTTCACATAATCAAACCATAGATAATTTAAGTGACTTTAAAAAGGCATTACAATTTAGATTTAAATTAATTTTAGTAGACTATGAGGTTATAAAATTTGATCTAATGCATATTAGTCAAATTTTGCAAGAGTACAAGATAAAAAATCCACAAATTGTAATTTTGCTTTTTTCTAAAAACAGAGTTAAAGATTGTAATTTTGCAAATTTAATCTTAAATGATATTAATAAAAGTGAATGGCTAGCATTGTTAAAACAATATATCAATCAAGTTTAGTTCTATGATTTATAGCTTTATGCAAAGATATAAAATCAACATTTTCCAAACTAACACCACTTGGAATACCTTGAGCTATTTGAGAAAAACTCAAATTTAAATCTTTTAATTTTTCTTCTATAAAAAAAACAATGGCATCAGAATTTAAGCCTTGTGTGAAAGCAAAAAATATTTCTGTGGTTTTATTATGCTCAATCATGCTTCTTAATTTTATAATATTTTCTTCACTTGTATCATCAAGTACAAAATAAAGCCCATCATAACTTCCACTATCTTCTAAAACCAAAACATCTTTAGAATCTTGAACTATACAAATAATGCTATGATTTCTTTCTATATTAGAACAAACTTCGCATAATTCATTTTCACTTAAAGCACCACATTGTGTGCATTTTTTTATCATTCTAATTGATTCTTCAATATGATAAGCAAGCTTAGAACCTAATAAAGGATCTTTTATGCAAACATGATATGCAAGCCTCAAAGCAGACTTTTTCCCTATAGTAGGCAAAGCGGAAAAGGCAGATACTAGCTCGTTAAATTTTTCCAAACCTTTCAAATTATTTTAACCTTGAAAAAACAATTTTAAAAGTATGATAGCCATCTTCATAGCTATAGGTTAAATTATAACCGTGAAGATTGCAAATATTATTAATAATATAAAGTCCTAGTCCCATTCCCTCTACTTGGGTATTTTGTTCTCTCACAAAAGGTTTTAAATAATAATCAAAAGTTTTTTTAAGCTGCATCCCTTTATTTCTAACAATTATATAATCCCCAGAGCATATAATCTCACACGCTTTATCATCTGAATACTTAATAGCATTATCAATTAAATTTTTAAGCATTAAAGAAAAGAGTTCTAGATCAGCAATTATCATAGTATCTTCTTTATAGGATATTTTTACTTTTTGATAAAAATCATCCCTCATTAAATAATCTTCAGCTTGCTCTAAAATCAAACTCAAATGATAGGTTTGCAAATTAAGTTGACAATTTCTTGATAAGACTTTTTCAATTTTTCCAAATTCATCAATCAACAATTCAAGTCTTTCAAAAATCGCTACTAGACGATCTTTTTGCTTTTGGTTATCTAACATTTCACAAACTATTCTACCTTTGCCAATAGGTGTTTTAAGCTCATGCATAATCATTCTTAAAAAAAACTGTCTTGATTTTACAAGCTCTTGAATTTTATTGATAGCATGGTCAAATTCAAAAGATATTTCTGAAATTTCATCATTAATCTGAGAGTATTCGGATAAAGGTTCAATTTTACCTGCACTAATATTTTTAATTTTCTTTTTTAGAATTTTTAAAGGCATTAAAGATCTTAATACTGAAAAATATAAAAATATAATCAAAATCAAACTAAAAAAGAAACTTAGTAAAAATAAATATTCTAAACGCGTAGAAGCATTTAATTCATAAAGATGTTTTGTATTTAACTTTCTACATAGAAAAAAATTTGATTATGGTAAATAATAGAAGAAAAACTTCCATATAAAGAATTAATCCTAAATACCTTTTCACCTTTTGCAATGATATGTTTTGCACTGCGATCATTTTCAACTAATTTAAAAGATTTAGAAAGAAGATACTCATGTATTGAAAAATCTTCTTTTCTTTCTAGGTTGTATATTATTTTTTCTACAATTTCTTTTTGCCTTCCTTGTTCGTTAGTTAAATAAGAATCAATCTGAACCTTTCCTAAAAGCACAAACAAGGCACAAACAAATAAAAAAGCTGTTGCAAAAAGAACGGTGATTTTAAGATTAATAGTTACTTTCATCCTATTAATTTATATCCTATTCCTCTAACTGAAAAAATATGTTTTGGCGCTTTTGAGCTATCACCAATTTTAGTTCTAAGTCTACCAATAATAACATCTAAGCTTTTAGAGTCTTTATCTTTTAAGCTTTTACAGTGATACACAAGTTGTTCTCTGCTAACCGAAAAACCATGTTGTCTTATCATATAGCTTAAAATTTCATACTCAGCAGGAGTTAAAACCAAAACCTCATCATTGTAACTTATCTCATGTCTTTTTTCATCAATTTTAAATGCCGAATTGATTATTTTCTCGGGAGTTTCATTGGTTCGTTTAGAACGACGAATCAAACTCATAATTCTTGCGTGCATTTCTTTTGGATCATATGGTTTTGGCAGGTAGTCATCTGCACCTATTTGAAGTCCTACAATTTTATCACTCAAATCACTTCTAGCTGAAGAAATAATAATAGGAATACTATATTTTTCTCTTATTTCACGACAAACTTCAAGACCATCAAGCCCAGGTAAAGTTAAATCAAGAATTAAACAATCATAGTTTTTTATACCAGCACTCATTCCCAAATATGGATCTTCATAATTAGTAACTTTTATATTAAACTGGGCCAAATATTCTGCCAAAAACTCTGCAAAATCTGGATCATCTTCGATCATTAAAACATTAATCATCTCTACCCCTTTAGTGAAAATATGTTACGAACTTAACATTATAACACATAATTTAACTATTCATTTATTTTTTTGCTAAAATTACAATATTAATTTTTCAAGAGAGGAAAAAAGTGGAACTTAATTATTATGAAATACTAGAAATTTCCCGAACTTCAGATAAAGAAACCATAAAAAAAGCATACAGAAAGATGGCTTTAAAATATCATCCTGATAGAAATCAAGGAGACAAAGAAGCAGAAGAGAAATTTAAGCTTGTAAATGAAGCTTATGAGGTGCTTAGCAATGATGAAAAAAGAAGTATATATGATAGATACGGAAAAGAAGGGCTTAAAGGTCAAGCCGGTGGTTTTGGTGGTTTTGGAGATGTTGATTTAGGAGATATATTTTCAAGCTTTTTTGGAGATGGATTTGGTTTTGGCAGCTCAACACGTAAAAAAGAAAAAGGAAATAAATATCCTCAAGATTTAAAAATAACGACAAAAATTAGCTTTAAAGAAGCTGTTTTTGGCTGTAAAAAAAAGATCGATTTTACCTATAAAAGTTTTTGTAAATCATGTAAAGGAAGTGGTTCAGAAAATGGAAAATTAGATACTTGTCCTCATTGCGGAGGAAAAGGGCAAGTTGGTGTTAGACAAGGTTTTATGACCTTTGTGCAAACTTGTGATCATTGCAAAGGTAGCGGTCAGATTATAAAAGATAAATGCAAAACATGTCATGGTAATGGCTATGAAGAAATAAAAGATCATATAGAGCTTGATATACCAGAAGGTATAGATAGTGGCATGAGTCTTAGAGTACAAAACAAAGCTAATGAGCTTCCAAATTCTTCTCAAAGAGGTGATTTGTATATCAAAATCATCGTAGAAGATGATGATAAATTTATCAGACATGATGATGATATCTATACCATAGTACCTGTATTTTTTACCCAAGCTGCTCTAGGAAAGACTATTAAAGTTTCTACCATAAGGGGAGAGGCTGATCTTAAACTTCCAGTAGGTGCAAAAGATAAACAAAAATTTGAATTAGCTAATGAAGGTGTTAAAAATATTCATAATGGAAAATTAGGCTCACATATTGTACAAATTGAAATAAAATTTCCAAAAACACTTACTGATGAACAAAAAAATCTACTATTACAACTTGAAAAAAGCTTTGGCTTAGCAGATGAAGAAGCTTTTATAGAACAAGAAAGCTTGTTTGATAAAATCAAATCTTGGTTTAGTCACTAAGGAAGTTTTAAAGCCATCTCCATGGCTTTATAAATTTCTTCTATTTTTTGACACTCTAAAAATAACTCGAAAGCAAAAACACCTTGCCATAAAAGCATTTGTGTACCATCTTTTATTTTTAAGCCATTTTCTCTTGCCAATTTTAAAAAAGCTGTATTTTTACCATAAATCACATCAAATGCATATTTGGCATTTAGAAAAAAACCTTTTAAAATCTCTTCTTGACAAGGTAATTTTTCATCATTTAAACCTGCACTAGTTGTATTAATAATCAAATCAAATTTTTTACTTAAATCAAGTTGGGCATATAAAAAACATGGGTAATCGGTTAAATTTTCAAATCTAGCACTAGAGCGATTTGCTATTGTAACTTCAATTTTTATAGATTTTAAAGCATAAGCTAAAGCTTTAGCTGTACCCCCAGCACCCAAAATCAAAGCATTTTTGATAAAAGAAAAATCCTCAATTGCTTTTAAAAATCCTAGATAATCTGTATTATAAGCATAAATTTTATTATCTTTATTTAATAAAGTATTAGCAGAGCCTATATGTATAACACTTTCATCTTTAAAATCAGCTATTTTACAAGCTGCTTCTTTAAAAGGTATGGTGATATTAGCACCATCTAACTTTTGAATAATCTCTTTTAGTTTTGCTTTATCTTTTAGATGATATCTTGTATAAACTGCGTCTTCTTTGAGTGTTTGCAAGGCATTATTATGCATTCTTGGAGATTTAGAATGCATAATAGGATCACCTATAACTGCAAAAGTTTTCATTTTACTCTAAATGTAAAAGCACCTTTTGCAATTTTAGAACGTACTTTTTCTAATTCGGTCTTTAATTCACTCTCTTTATAAGGTCCAACTAAAACTTTCGTTAGCTCTTTGCCATTTACTGTTGTTTTATAAATTTTATAATCATATCCATTTTCTTTAAGTATATTTAATTCTTTTGATTTAGGATCTAAACTATTTAAAGAAAAAACTTGAATATAAGCACCTGAAGGAAGTTGTGTTTGAACATTTGGTGTTTTGATACTTTCAAATAATTCATTTGTATTGCTTTGCTCTGGAGCTTTTTGTTGCTCAACTATATTATTTTTTGGTTTTTCAGAAGGTTTTTGAGTTGGTTTTTCTATAGATTTTTCTATAGGTTTAATCTCTTCTTGTTTTTCTTCCACCTTAGCTGGCTCTTCTTTTGGCTTTATTGTAGTAATTTGATCTAAAACACTATTACTTGGAACTTCTTGCTTTTCTTCTATGGTAGTATTTGTATCATTCAAAGAACTCTCTTCTTTTAATTTTCTAGCTAAAGCTTCAAATTCATCCTCTTCTTTAGCACTATCTGTAATAGGCAAAGAATTAAAATTATTTTCATAAGCAGCTTGCTCTTGTGGTTCTGATGGCATTTGTAATGTTTTTTCTTCACCTGGGTCATTAATTAGCTTCATTACTATCATAACAACTAAAAATACAATGATTAAAATAATCGATCTAAGTAAAATTTTTTTAAGTTTTTCGCTTTTATTGCTTTTTTGCAAAATTATATCATCAAATTCGTTTTTATTGTTTTCTTCCATTTTTCATCCTTTCAAAATTACATATGTTTAGACCAAGAAGCACCGCGTTCTTTTTGATAAACTTCATAAGGCAAGGTTAATATATTAAATTCTCTAGGTATATCCATACTAGGAAAAACCTTCCACTCTACTGGCATCTTTTGAGAAAAAAGTAAAGATAGTTTTGAGCCCAAAGAACAAGCCTCGTTAAAGGTTGTATGTCCTTTATGAATATACAAATGTAAATGATTATTAGTTCTTGTTCTATACGCAGTAAAATTAATAAAACCTTCTTCTCTTAAAACAAGCTGCGCTCTATGCCAAAAACGCTCCGCGTTAAAACCGTTATAATCAAATACAATATTTTCAACCTTATCAAAACTATTGATCAAAGAATGCGCCACAATTATCTTTTTTTCCATATGCTCTTGTATAACACTAGCGGTTAATGGGGCATTAACTTTTTCAAATTTATCAAAGAAAATTCTACCCTTGTATTCGTATTTATTTACTATAGTATCACGCTTTATATAATAATGGCTTGTAACCATTTTAATTAAAGCTAAATCCATTGTTGTAATCAAAATAAAGCCCTTTCATAAATAATAAAATTACTTGCTAAATCCTTCAGTTTAACCTTAATTTCCTCTTGTAATTTTGTATTTTGTATATCATCTAAAATATCAGCTATATAATTTGCAACAATAGAAATTTGCTCTTCTTTAAAACCTCTTGCTGTTAAAGCTGCTGTTCCAAGTCTTAAACCACTCGTTACAAAAGGACTTCTAGTTTCACCTGGAACAGTATTTTTATTAGCTGTAATACCTGCTCTTTCTAGCGCTAAATCTGCATCTTTACCACTAAATTCTTTATTTAAAAAGCTTAATAAAATCAAATGATTATCAGTACCACCGCTGACTAAATCATATTTTCTATCTATTAAAACTTGTGCCAAAGTAGCAGTATTTTTGATGATTTGCTTAGCATAAATTTTCCACTCATCACTTAAATTATATTTAAATCCAACAGCCTTAGCAGCAATTACATGCATTAATGGACCACCTTGAATGCCTGGAAAAATTGCAGAATTTATCTTTTTAGCAATTTCTTCATCATTACACATGATAATCCCACCCCTTGGACCCCTTAAAGTTTTATGTGTAGTAGAACTTACAACATGAGCATAAGGAAATGGACTAGGATGCTCACCCGCTACAACCAAGCCTGCAATATGTGCAATATCAGCAAACAAGTACGCGCCAACTTCATCTGCTATTTCTCTAAATTTGGCAAAATCAATCACTCTAGGATAAGCACTAGCACCACAAACAATAAGTTTTGGTTTAATCTCTTTTGCTATCTCTCTAACTTTATCATAATTAATTCTTCCATCAAGCTCAACTCCATAAAAAAAGCTTTCATAAACCTTTCCAGAAGAACTTACTTTAGAACCATGAGTTAGGTGTCCTCCATGGCTTAAATCCATACCCAAAATTCTATCACCTGGATTTAACAATGCCATATATACACCTTGATTTGCTTGTGAGCCTGAATTAGGTTGCACATTGGCAAAATTACAATTAAAAAGTTTTTTACATCTTTCTATAGCAATCGTTTCAATCTCATCAACAAATTCACATCCACCATAATATCTTTTACCAGGATAGCCTTCTGCATATTTATTTGTTAAAATACTTCCCATTACCTCCATAACTTCTGGTATGGTAAAATTTTCACTTGCTATCATTTCAAGACCATCACATTGTCTTGCTAACTCTTTTTGGGTTAAATCAAAAATTTCTTTATCAAATTTTTCCAACATTTACTCTCCTTTTATCTCATTTTTAAGTGGCCTCATGGCTGGGAAAAGCACTACATCACGAATTGATTTTTTATTAATTAAAAGCATAACCAATCTATCTATTCCTATACCTTGTCCTGCAGTTGGTGCCATAGCATAACCTAATGCATTAACAAAATCTTCATCCATTTCGCATGCTTCTTCATCACCTGCATTTTTTGCTTCAATTTGCTTTAAAAACCTCTCATATTGATCTAGAGGATCATTAAGCTCATTAAATCCATTAGCAATTTCTCTACCTGCGATAAACAACTCAAATCTTTCAGCAATATCTGCATCTTTATCACTTCTTCTAGATAAAGGACTTATAGAAATAGGAAAATCTATCACAAAAGTAGGATCAATCAATTTATCTTCAACATAATTATCAAAAAGTTCAGCTTGTAAATGACCTAATTCCAATTTTTCATTGGCTTCAAATCCATCTTTTTTTAGCTTTTCCAAAATTAATTCTTTATTATTAATAAGCTCATCATCCAAACCGCCATATTTTTTTAATGCGTCTTTATAAGTAATTCTTTCAAATGGCTTAGAAAAATCAATTATTTTTTCATCAAATTCAAGTTTTTTATCTAATTTTAATTTATCTAAAAGCATAGCAAAAAGCTCTTCTGTTAAATCCATTAAATCATGATAATTATGATAAGCCCAATAAAACTCGATTGTAGTAAATTCAGGATTATGCGTTAAATCCATCCCTTCATTTCTAAAACATCTATTAATCTCATAAACCGCCTCAAAACCACCTACAATCAAACGTTTTAGATATAATTCTGGAGCAATTCTTAAAAATCTTTCCACACCTAAAGCATTGTGATAAGTTACAAAAGGCTTTGCATTTGCTCCCCCTGCAATAGGATGCATCATTGGTGTTTCAACTTCCAAAAATCCTTTGTTATCAAAAAAAGATCTAATATAAGAAACAATTTTAGAACGCAAAATAAAATCTTTTCTCACCTCACTATTCATAATCATATCAAGATATCTTTTTCTATATCTTTGCTCAATATCTGTCAACCCATGATATTTTTCCGGTAAAGGAACTATAGCTTTTGTAGCTATTTGAATTTGTTCTACATGAAGACTGAATTCTCCTGTTTTTGTCATAAAAGGAAAACCTTTAACCAAAACAATATCCCCTACTTCAAGATATTTTTTTAAAATGGCAAAGTATTCTTCCCCTAAAATGTTTTGATTAAAGTAAATTTGTAAATTATCTTGTTCATCTTCTATATTAGCAAATACTGATTTACCAGCTATCCTAAGAAGCTTTAATCTTCCTGCTAATACTCCATGAGCATTTTCATCACGCTGATTTTCTATATCTTTAATATAGGTGAATTTAGCCTTATATTCACTTATACTCATTTCTTTTTTTAAAAAGTGTGGATAAGGGTTGATTCCTAGTTCTTTTAACTCTTGTGCTTTTTGAATTTTTTGTTGCTCTAAAATATTATCAAACATTAAATATACCTTTATTTTTTACTACATTGTGGACATAGGCCATAAAGTTGCATTAAATGTCCTGTTAATTTAAAATTATATTCTTTTGCGATTAACATTTGTTGCTGTTCGATAATAGGATTTTCAAATTCTACAATCTCGCCACAACTTTTACAAATCAAATGATCATGATGAGGTTTATTTGCAAGTTCAAATTTCTTCCCTGAAGCACCAAAAGATATAGAAGTAGCCATACCAGATTCTTCTAACAAATTTAAAGTTCTATAAACTGTTGCAATGCCTACATTTAATTCGGGATTTTTTTGCTTTATTTCTACGTATAGACTTTCTGGAGTATAATGCATATCGCTATTATATAAAGTTTTTAAAAGCACTTCTCTTTGTTTAGTATATTTTAGACCATTATCTTTAAGTGTTTTTTTAAAACGCTCAAGCAAAACATCATATTCAATATTTTCAATTTGCATTATTTACCTCCGAATTTAGACTTAAATTAGAATCTATAATTTGTTCTTGTATTTTATCTAAACCATTTTGAGTAAAATCAGTATTCATTATAAAATCACCTGTTTGTCTAAGCAGATCTAATATATAGCTATTTTTAGCATATTTTTCTAAGTTTGCATTTAAAAATTCTATATTATTAATACAAGCCACTAAAATTGCAAAAATCAAAAATATTTTAGCACTACCAAATAAAAATCCACCTATACGATCTATAAAACCAAGACCGCTCATACTAAAAATCTTTGATAATATATTTCCTAAAGCCATACAAGCTACCCAAATTACAATTAACAAAACCAAAAATCCCGCAAAAATCGCAAGATTTTCGTTTTCAATTGCATAAAAATTATTATTAATAATTTCTGCTACTTCTTTAGCATATCTTGAAGCAAGTAAAACCCCACCAACTATACCTAATAAACCAAAAATTTCCTTAAATAAGCCACTTACCAAACCTTTTAAACCTAAAATCGCAGTTAAACCTAAAACAAATACATCAAACCAAGAAAAATTTTCCATCTATATTAAACTCCAAATATTTTATTCAATTATCTTAGGGACTATGAAAAATCCATCCTGAGAATTTGGAGCATACTTGCTAAGCATATCTATCACATCAGATTTTCTACTTTCATCTAGTCTAAATGGAGTTGCAGCATTTGTAGTGCTGGTCATAGCTTCAACATCATCAAGTTTTAGCTCATCTAATTTTTCTACGAAATTAACAATCTGACTTAATTGTTCTTCTAATTCTTGTCTTTTATCATCGGCAATTTTTAAAGCACTTAGCTTTTCAAGTTTGGTTAATAATTTATCATCAATTTGCATAATTTACCTTAATCTTAATTTTTAACTCAAGAAAACTCTTTTTAGGTTAAAAATTATAACATAAAATCATTTATTTTTTCATTTTTATATGTTACAATTATAGACTTAAAACAATAAATAATGTTTATTCTTGCTAAAAAAGGGAAAATATGGCTTTAAAAGAAAACCTAAAAGCGGTTCAAGCAGAATTAAGCTCTCAAGAGCAAATGATGGAAAATTTTATCAAATCTGAGCGCTTTATAAAAAAATACAAATACTATTTCATTGTAATCATTGTACTTTTAATCGCATATCTTAGCGGAAGTTATTTTTACAATCTAAAACAAGAAAGTAATACTCAAGAAAGTAATATGATTTTTAATAATTTATTAAAAAATCCTTCAGATCAAAAATTATTTGAAGAATTAAAACAAAAAAATGCAAATTTATACACCATATTCATTATGGGACAAAACAATCAAGATCTTAATCAAACTTTAAGTCTTAATATAGATCCTTTGTTAAAACAAATAGTACTTGCTCAAAATAATCAAAAGTCAGAATTTTTAAAAGATTATAATACCCTACTAGCAGGTTTTGAATTTCTAAAACAAAATGATTTTAAAAATGCAGATATAGAATTTAATAAAATACCTATAAATTCTCCTTTATGGCAGATTATTACAAGCTTAAAACATTATCAAGGAATAAAATGAAACACTTTTATTTATTTATTATAACTTTAATATTTTTTAGCGCTTGTGGCACAAAAAGGGAGTATTATCAACCAACACAAACAGAACAACTTCCTTATAACTCACATAGTATTAATGGTAAGATTATCAATTTCAATAACAATATAGCACAATTAAATAGTAATTCCTTTATAGATTCCACGGGGAATATTATTAATTTTAAACTAGATAAAAATTATCATATTTTAAATATGCAACAAGAAGAAGTTCTTATTGGCGATGATAATGGAAATTTTAAGATTTTAAATTTACAAGGAGATGAATTATTTTCTCATAAATTTAATGAAAGCGTAGTAAGCGCAAGCATAGATGGAGATGATATAGCCTTGGTTTTAGCTAGCAATACCTTAGTATATGCAAATAAAAATCTTGGTATTAAAATGCTTCAAAATCTTGGTACAGCTTATGCTCAAGATAGTCGTTACGCTAATCCTTATTTTTTAAATACTATTATCATATATCCTATGCTTAATGGAAAATTAGCCATACTCAATAAAAGCACATTAAAAGTTAGTAAAGAAATTTTGGTAAGTAGTGAAGAATTTTTTAACAATATCATCTACCTTCATGTAAAAAATGATACAATGGTTGCTGCAACTGCACAAAAAATCATCGTTGTTACTCCAAATAGAACTTTATACCTAAATGAAAATATTAAAGAAGTAAATATCAATGATAATGAAATTTTCATACTTACAAAAGATGGAAGAATTCTTAAAAATGATTACAATCTTAGAAAAATCAATGAAATAAAATTTCAATTTGCTCTATTTTCCAAAAGCACCTTATACAACAACTCTTTATATATTTTTGAAAAAACAGGTTATTTAATCAAATTAAACACCAATTTAAAAGATTATACAGTATATAAACTAAGTGAAGCTGTTGATAAAAAAAGTTTTATGGCAAATGGTAAATTTTTCTTTCAAAACAAATTTTTACAATTAAACTAAAATGAATCAAGAGCTTAGTGATATTCTTATAAAACATGGAATTATTTTAAAAAACGCTAAGTCTTTAGATATTCATGTTTTTAACAAAAAGAAAAAAATAACTTGTATTTATGGAGAAAATATAAGTAAGCAATACTGCTTAATTTTATTTTCTTTTGCGAAAAGTAAAATTTTAACAAAAGAATGTCTAGAATTTGAAAGTATTTTTCAAAATATAAACCAAACTCTAAATTTAAATTTCAAAAATTATTTTATTTTTCATCATGCTTTGATTTGCTCAAAGGCAAAAGAATATTTAACTACCAAAGGAATTAAAAGTTATGCTTTTATGTGATATTGGCAATACAACCGCAAGTTTTTTAAACGAGCAAAAATTTCATTCTATGAGTATAGAACAGTTTTTACAATATGAGCCAACACAGAAAGTATTTTATATCAATGTTAATCCAAATTTAGAGCAAAGATTGAAACAAAATCCCTTATTTATCAATCTTGCTCCATATTTTAACTTTGATACTATTTATGATAATTTAGGGGTCGATAGAATAGCAGCTTGCTATACTATAGAAGATGGTGTTGTAGTTGATGCAGGCTCTGCAATCACTGTAGATATTATCTCTAATTCTATTCATCTTGGTGGATTTATTCTTCCTGGTATTGAAAGTTACAAAAAATCTTTTTCTAATATTTCATCACGTTTAAAATATGAATTAAACACTCAAATAAATTTTGATGCTTTTCCCCAAAGAACTGTTGATGCTTTAAGTTATGGTGTATTTAAAAGCATATATTTACTCATAAAAGATAGTGCATATGATAAAAAATTATATTTTACAGGCGGAGATGGGCAATTTCTTGCAAATTTTTTCGACTATGCAATTTATGATAAATTTTTAATTTTTAGAGGTAT
The DNA here is from genome assembly GCF_025771645.1 of Campylobacter sp. IFREMER_LSEM_CL2256. NCBI lineage: Bacteria > Pseudomonadati > Campylobacterota > Epsilonproteobacteria > Campylobacterales > Campylobacteraceae > Campylobacter > Campylobacter sp. IFREMER_LSEM_CL2256. The sequence continues at coordinate 16,801 of NZ_JAKMQQ010000011.1, read as the reverse complement.
GAAAAAAGCTGTTTGTGAAAATTTTATACTTTAAAATTTATTTCTATACCCAAGCACTTGAAATTATAAAATTTATTTACTCAAAACAACTATATTTTGATATTATTAGCAAAATCAAACACACAAAAGGAATTGATAACAATGGATCAAAAGCATTTTGATACCGTGGTAATTGGCGGTGGGATTTCTGGTGCTGCAGTATTTTACGAGCTGGCTAGATACACAAATATTCAAAATATTGCTTTGTTAGAAAAATACAATAGCGCTGCAACTTTAAATAGCCATAGCACAAGCAATTCACAAACTATCCACTGTGGTGATATAGAGACAAATTACACTTTAGAAAAAGCAAAAAAAGTTAAGACAACAGCAGATATGATTGTAAAATATGGTCTTTTGCAAAATGCACAAAATAAGTTTATGCACTCACACCAAAAACTCGCACTTGCAGTTGGAGACAAAGAATGCGAGTATATGAAAAATAGATATGAAGAATTTAAAGAATTATATCCTTATATTAAATTTTATACTAAAGATGAAATTAAGCAAATAGAACCTAATGTTGTATTAGACGAAGATGGCATAAATGATAGAACCGATGAAGTAGTAGCTATGGGTGTAGAAGCAGGAACGGTTTATACTACAGTAGATTTTGGCTTGATGAGTCAAAATCTTATAGAGCAAGCTTGCAAACAAGGAAAAAATACCCATGTTGCCTATAATCAAGAAGTTGTGTTTATAGAAAAAAAAGATGATATTTTTTATATTAAAACAAAAGATTTTAAAGAATATAGTGCGAAATCTATTATAGTAAATGCAGGAGCGCATTCTTTATTTTTGGCACATAAAATGGGTATAGGATTAGATAAATCTTGCTTTCCGGTTGCAGGAAGTTTTTATATGTCTAAAAGAAAAATTTTAAATGGTAAAGTTTACATGGTGCAAAATCCAAAACTACCATTTGCTGCGCTACATGGTGATCCTGATTTATTAGCTAATATGAATACACGCTTTGGCCCTACTGCCTTAGTTATCCCTATGTTAGAAAGATACCATGGTTTTAAATCACTACCTGAATTTTTCAAAACACTTAACTTAGACATGAATGTAGTTAAAATTTGTTTTAATCTTTTTAAAGATTCTACTATTAGAAATTATATTCTTTATAATTATTTATTTGAAATTCCTTATATTAACAAAAGACTTTTTGTAAAAGATGCCAAAAAAATAGTTCCTAGTTTAAAAACAGATGATATTTACTATGCTAAAAACTTTGGCGGAGTGCGCCCTCAAGTGCTTGATAAAAAGGCGGGGGAATTAATGCTTGGTGAAGCAAGTATCACTGAAATTCCAGGTATAATTTTCAATATGACACCAAGTCCAGGTGCTACAAGCTGTCTTGGCAATGGTTATAGAGATGCAAAACTTATTTGTCAATACTTGGGTGCTAATTTTAATGAGGATTTATTTACTAGTGAACTACTATAAAAAGGATAAAAAATGCTAAAAAAAACAAAAATAGTTGCAACGATTGGACCAGCAAGTGAAAACGAAGCTACAATAAGACAAATGATTATTAATGGGGTGAATGTTTTTCGTTTAAATTTTTCACATGGAACCCATGAGTATCATAGTCAAAATCTAACTACTATTAGAAAAGTAGCAACTGAACTTAATGCAAGAATTGGAATTTTACAAGATATTAGTGGACCAAAAATTAGAACCTTAAAAATTCCAGAAGCTTTTGAATTAAAAAATGGAGATAGACTGGACTTTTACAAGGATACTTTTGAAGGAGAAAAACTTTCTAATGAACATTATAAAGTCTGTATTAATCATCCTGAAATTCTTTCAATGCTAAAGGTAGGAGAATACATCTATCTTTGTGATGGCTCCATCAAAACTAAAGTAGTGCAAGTTGAAAAAGATTTTATCCAAACCCAAGTAGAAAATAGCGGGGTACTTAGTTCAAACAAGGGAATTAATTTTCCTAATACAAAAATTAATATCGATGTTATCACCCAAAAAGATAAAGATGATCTTGCTTGGGGTATTAAAAATGATGTTGACTTTTTAGCCATCTCTTTTGTACAAAATGCTCATGATATTGATGAAGTTAAAAAAATACTTGATGAAAATAATGCCAAAATTGCTATTTTTGCAAAAATAGAAAAATTTGATGCTGTTGAAAATATCGATGAAATCATAAATTGCAGTGATGGTATAATGGTAGCAAGAGGGGATTTGGGTATTGAAGTACCTTATTATAGAGTACCGAATATACAAAAACTCATCATTAAAAAGGCTAACGAGGCTAATAAACCTGTCATCACTGCTACTCAAATGCTTTTTTCACTTGCAAAATCCAAAACTGCCACAAGAGCTGAAATTTCAGATGTTGCTAATGCTGTGCTTGATGGCACTGATGCAGTTATGCTTAGCGAAGAAAGCGCGGTAGGGATTGATCCGGCAAATGCGGTTGATATTATGACTCAAACCATTATAGAAACAGAAAAAAACTATCCTTATGAAAAATTTGAAACCTTTAAATGTTTCAATGAAACTGATATCATTGCTAAATCAAGCACACAACTAGCAACTGATTTAAATGCAAATGCAATTTTTACCATCACAAGCAGTGGTGCCTCTGCAGTTAAAACAGCAAGATATCGTCCAAAAATGGATATCATAGCTATCACTCATTCTAAAAAAGCTTTAAATTTTTTAAGTATAGTTTGGGGAGTTCAACCTGCTATATTAATAGAAAAACACGAAAATTTAACAGAGCTTTTAAGCAATTCCGTAAAACTTGGAGTCGAAAAAGGCCTTATGAAAAAAGGTGGAGTTTACACTCTTACTGCAGGATTTCCAGTAGGTGTTGCAGGAAGTACAAATTTAATTAGAATTTTACAAAAAGATCAAATTGAATATTATTTAAGTTTGGGAAAATAACCCAAACTTAATATTCTTCTTCTATCAAATCACATAAACAATGTATAATTAAAATATGCATTTCTTGAATTCTAGCTGTATCATCGCTTGGAATGACTATATTATGCTCACATAGTTCATTCATCACTCCACCACCCTTTCCACTGAGTCCTATACATTTAGCACCAATTTCTTTGGCCTTTTCAAAAGCTTTGATCACATTTAGACTTTTTCCACTAGTAGAAATTCCAATCAACACATCATTATCACTAGCTAAAGCTTCAACTTGTCTTGAAAAAACAAATTCAAAACCATAGTCATTTCCTATAGCGCTTAAAGCAGAGGTATCAGTGCTTAGGGCAATAGCAGCTAAAGCCTTTCTTTCTTTTTTATATCTTCCGCTAAGTTCAGCTGCAAAATGCTGGCTATCTGCAGCGCTTCCACCATTTCCACAAATTAAAATTTTCCCACCACTTTTCAAGCACACTTTTAACTCTTGAGCAACCATAGCAATTTGCTCTTTTAAACTCAAACTTTGTTCTAAAGTTTTTTGATGTTGAATAAATTCCTTTTCGATTTTATTTATCATTTGCAATCCTATTAATTATATTGGTAGTGCTAAATCCATCTTCAAAGTCGATCAATTCTACTTTTTTTACTAAATTTGAACCCACTACCTCTTTGTCTTTATAATCAGCTCCCTTAACTAGCACATCAGGTTTTAAAAACTCTATCAATTCATAAGGAGTATCCTCATCAAAAATCACTACATAATCTACAAAATACATGCTCGCAAGCATACATGCACGTTGAAACTCTAAATTTATAGGTCTTGAATTTCCTTTTAGTCTTTTTACGCTTTCATCTGAATTTAAACCTACAACTAAGATATCTCCTAATTTTTTAGCTTTTTCAAGATATTTTATATGACCATAATGCATAATATCAAAACACCCGTTGGTAAAAACTACTTTTTGATCTTGTAACAATTTTACAAGCTCTTCTTTGCTTTTAATTTTATCTTCAAAAGAAGCTTTTTTGAGGTTTTTTATCTCTTCTAAACTTACACTCACACTTCCTACTTTTGCTACCACAACAGCTGCTGCATCATTTGCTAGCTCGCACGCTTTTACAATATCAACTTTTAAAGCCAAAGCATAAGCAAGCATAGCTATAACACTATCCCCAGCTCCTGTTACATCATAAACCTCCAAGGCTTTTGCAGGAATAATATGTAATTTTTCATCAAAAAGTGCTATTCCTTCTTCAGATAAAGTTATAATAGAATAAGCTAAATTTAAATCATCTTTTAATTTTTTCAAAGCTTTTTCTAAATTATCAATTTTTTCTACGCCCAAAGCTTGAATAGCTTCTTTTTTATTTGGAGTTAGCAAGGTTGCATTTTGATATTTGCTAAAATCACTTCCTTTTGGATCAATCAAAATAGGTAAATTTAAAGTATTTGCATGCTCTATCAAAGCTTTTGTTACTTTTGAAGTTAAAATCCCTTTGGCATAATCACTCAAAATAATCGCATCATAATCTTTTGCGATTTTTTTATACTCTTGAATAATTTCATCTTCTAATTTAGTATCAAAATCATTCTCATCATCAAGCCTTAAAACTTGCTGAGAATGTGATAAAACTCTGCTTTTAAGAGGGGTTTTTCTATCTTTTTCTACTAATAATTTTGCATTTAAATTCTCTTTTAAAAATCTTCCACTCTCATCATCACCCACAAGTCCTAGAGCAAAAACCTCAGTGCCAAGACTTTTTAAATTTGCATATACATTACCAGCTCCACCTAGTCTTTTATCTTCTTTTTGTGACTTCATCACCATTACAGGAGCTTCTGGAGAAATTCTAGTACAATCACACCATATATAATGATCCACCATAAAATCCCCAACAACTAAAATTTTTGGCTTTTTAGAACTTAAAAAATCAAGCATTTACTTCCTTTTCATAAAGCCTTTTAATCTCATCTAAATAATCTTTTATTCCCTCTTCAAGACTAAATTTAGCTTTATATGAAAAACTCTCATCTAATTTTGCTTGAGTATGAAATTGATAAGCGTTTTTATAAGGATTATGAATATACTCACAAGGATAATTAGTGTTTAATTCTTTTTGTAAAATATCAACTATATCTTGAAAAGTTCTTGCCTTGCCTGTGGCTACATTATAAATTCCACTTTTTGCTTCTAAAGCTTGCAAATTTGCGCTCACAACATCTTTAATATATACAAAATCACGATAAATTTGATCACTTCCTTCAAATAAACGCGGACTTTTACCCGCTAAAATTTGATGTCCAAATTGCAAAATCATAGAAGCAGTGCTATTTTTAAAAAATTCTCCCTTGCCATATACATTAAAATATCTAAGCCCAACTATATGCATTTTATCAAAGTATTTTTTTGCTAATTTATCCATCATTAGCTTTGAAAATGCGTAAGGATTTTTAGGAGCTTCACTTAAATTTACAGTTTGTGGGCTTGGTGCATCTCCATAAACTGAAGCTGAACTCGCATAGATCAATTTTGCATTAAGCTCCAAAGCAAGTTCTATAAAATCTTTAAAAGTGTTTAAATTAGTCTTTAAAACTTTGTTTTGATCATAAACAGTTGTATCTGAAATTGCAGCCTTATGAAAGATCGCATCGGGTTTAAAATCTTTTATAACTTTTAAAGTTCTTTCATCATTAATATCACCCACATAAAGCTCACCTTCAAAATCTAAAATATTTTTAAAATGACCAAAGCTTTCTAAATTTCCATTTTCAAAAGTAGTGCTTGAACGCATTTTATCTACAATCAAAACTTCATGTTTATCTTGAAGTTCTAAAGCAAGTGCAGAGCCTATAAAACCTGCTCCACCCGTTATCACTATTTTCATTTTCTATCCTTTAAATAATGCAAAAGTTCTTTTAAATTTTTAAAGACCTTATAGTTTTTATCATCATTATAATTTTCATTAATCAAAAATAGATTTTTTACACCAGCATTAATTCCAGCTTGCATATCGCTTAAATTATCCCCTATAAAAAAAGATTGTGAAAAATCTATATCAAATTCTTGTTGTGCTTTTAAAAGCATGCCGGGTTTTGGCTTACGACATTCACAATTTTCTAAATGCGGGCAGTGATAAATTTTTTCTATTCTAATGTTTCTTTTTAAAAATTCATCCAGCATATATGAACTTAAAATTTCAAAATCTTTTTCACTATAATAAGCTCTTGCAATGCCTGATTGATTAGTAGCTACAAAAATTAAAAAATTTTGCTTTTGAAAAAATTCGCAAAGTTCAAAAATACCATCACAAAATTCAAAATCACTGATCTTATGAACGTATTTTTTATCTATATTAATAATCCCATCTCTATCTAAAAATAACGCCCTTGTTTTCATAAAAAAATTATAATGTATTTTTATTAAGATTTTTATAATTTATCAAGTAAAAAAGTTTTTTAAGCGACTTTAAATAAAAAAAGCTTATAATTCAAAACATTTTATTTTCAATTTATATAGGAGTGATACAATGAAAAAGCTACTTGTTTTATCAGCTTTAGCATGTCTTGGTGTTTCAGCTTTTGCTGCAGATGGTGCTACACTTTACAAAAAATGTGCAGTATGTCATGGTGCTAAAGCAGATAAAGTTTATCTTAACAAAGTTCCTGCTTTAAATTCTTTAACTGCAGCTGAAAGATTGCAATACATGAAAGACTATGCAGCAGGTAAAAGAAATGCTTATGGTCAAGGTGCTATCATGAAAATCAACCTTAAAGGTTTAACAGAAGCAGATTTCAAAGCAATTGAAGAATATATCGAAAACTTAAAAAAATAATTTAACAGCCTTTATGGCTGTTTTTTGTTCTTTTCTAAAGCTTCTTTTTTTCTTTTTTCTAAAATCACCGCATCATTTAAAGCTTCTTCGCTATCATTTAAAGTAGTAAATTTATAATCATCATCAAATTGTTTATTCTTTATACCCCAAAGCAAAGCGCAAATTGCCAAAAACAAAGCAACCAAAGAAACGCCTATCATCATCATTAAAACACCGTTCATTTTTTAATCCTTAAAGCATTTAAAATCACTATTATACTACTAAAAGACATTGATAAAGCCGCGATTAAGGGATTAATCAAACCAAAAAAAGCTAAAGGCATGCTCAAGGCATTATAAAATAAAGAAAAAGCCAAATTTTGTTTAATAATTTGATAAGTTTTTTTAGCTATTTGTATGGCTTTTTGTAAGCTTTTTAGGTCATTTTTTAACAATATAATATCACTATTTTCCATAGCAAGCTCAGAACCTTCTTTTAAAGAAACCCCAACACCTGCATAAGAAAGTGCTAAAGCATCATTTACTCCATCTCCTACCATTAAAACCTTACCTGTTTGATTTAAATTAGCTATTATTTGCATTTTATCTTCTGGCATACACAAGGCTTTGAAATTATTTATTTTTAATTTTTCAGCCACCTTACTCACAGCAGATAAATTATCACCACTTAACATATAAATTTGCATTTTACATTCTTTCATAAATCTAATCAACTCTTCAGAGCTTTCTCTCATACTATCTTCTAACTCAAAAACTGCTAATATAATTTTATTTTTAGCAAATATAAAATGCGTGGTTTGAAATTCTTGTACTTGCATATGATTTTCTTTGAAAAATTTCTCATTTCCTCCCAAAAATTCATCTTTGCCCAAAAAGGCTTTATAACCTCTTGCTTGAAAATTTTGAACTTTTTCAAATTCTATTCTGCCATCGATTTTTTCATCTAAAAATTTCAAAATGCTTTTAGCCACTGGGTGGTTAGTTAGGTGTAAGAAATTTAATAACTCATTTTTATCCAAACTCTCATCCAAAAAGCTTTTTTTAACTTCTAAGCTAGCCTTTGTTAAAACCCCTGTTTTATCAAACACAACCACATTACACTTGCTCAAATCCTCCACAACACCTGCTTCTTTAAATAAAATTTTTTCTTTCAAACCAGCACTAATTGCTACTAAAGAACTCACCGGAGTAGCCAAAGCTAAAGCACATGGGCAAGCTATAATTAACACAGAAACCATGCGTATCATAGCCTCTTCAAAACCCAAATTTAACACAAAAAAAGTAAAAGCAAAGCAAAGTAAAGCACAAGTTAAAATAATAGGTGAAAAATACTTACTTACTTGCTGTACCATTTTTTCTATTTTGGCTTTTTTTGAACTGGAGTTTTCAAGTAAATTAATAATCCTAGCTAATTTAGAATCCTTATAAAGTGCATTTGCCCTATATAAAGCATTCCCGCTTAAAACCAAAGAAGCAGAATAAATCATATCATCTTTTTGCACATCAAGCGGTAAACTCTCTCCACTTAAACTAGACATATCCAAGCTAATATTACCACTAACACACACTCCATCTATTAAAACTCTATCGCCTTCTTTTAATTCTATAATATCTCCTATTTGTACTTCTTCTACATCGATATTTTCTATTTTGTCATTTTTTAAAACCCTTACTTCACTGCTTAAAAACGATCGTAAATGATCAAGCGTATCAAGAGCTTTTTTCTTACTTAAAAGCTCTAAGTACTTTCCTATAAAAACAAAACAAATAATCATCGCTACAGAATCAAAATACACTTGCGAAGCTCTTGAAAACATTGCCCATATTGAATATATATAAGCTAAACTCGCCCCGCTAATTACCAAAGTATCCATATTAACACTTTTAAATTTCAAAGCATAATAGGCATTTTTATAAAAGATTGAGCCTGTATAAAAAAGCACGGGAGTACAAAGTAAAAATTCAGCAAAATGCAAAATATCCTTAGTATCAGCTTCCATGCCACTAAAAAACCCAGCATACTTGGCTACAGATATCCACATGATATTCATCACACAGGCTATGGCAACTATTAATTTTGCATAAAAATCTCTTTTAGTTTGAGTTGCTCTTTGTTCATTCTTTGTAGGCAAATACACACTAGCTTTATAACCAATACTTTCTATGCTTTGGATAATTTTTGCTAAATTTATACTTTTTTCATCAAAAACAATTCTTGCTTTATGAGTAATAGAATTAATATCAACTTCTATCACCCCTTCACTTTTAATGAGAATTTTTTCATTAAGCCAAACACAGGCAGCACAATGAATTTCTTCTATAAGTAAAAAAATCTCACTAAAACCTTCTTTGGTTTGTTGTATGTATTTTTCATAATCTTTAACATTATGTTCTATTATGGCAGGAGTTAGGGTTTGATTGCCAAGTTTTTCATAAAATTCTTCCAAATTATTTTCTTGTAAAATCTCATAAACACTCTCACAGCCTTTACAACAAAAATAATTTCCATTTTTTTCTATCATTTGATCTTGTCTGAAACTTAATTGGCAGTGTTTACATTTCATCTTATACTTTCTTCAATAATTTTTTACAATATTTTATCATTTTTTTAAAATCACTATTTTAAAAATTATTTACAAAGCTATATTATAATTTTAAAAAATTTGACAAAGAAGCATTTTTTTGAATAAAATCTCTTATTCATTATTAAATACTACATTTTCTACATTTTAGAGGATATATGGAAAATACAAAAGAAAAAAAACAACATCAAAGAACACACATTCCAGTGGAAGGTTATAAGATAGAAGATTTAAAGTTGCTTGATCTAGAAAGCTTAGTTAAAATTGCCAATGAAGCAGAAATAGAAAACCCAAGAGAATTTAGAAGACAAGATCTTATTTTTGAAATTCTAAAAGCACAAACCAAAAAAGGTGGCTTTATACTCTTTACAGGGATTTTAGAAATTTCACCTGAAGGCTATGGCTTTTTGCGTGGAATGGATTCAAATTTAAGCGATAGTGTAAATGATGCTTATGTATCAAACTCACAAATTCGCAAATTTGCTCTGCGTGTTGGAGATATAGTTACTGGTCAAGTTAGGGAACCAAAAGATCAAGAAAAATACTATGCTTTGTTAAAAATTGAAGCGATTAATTATCTTCCATTAAAAGAAGCTAGAGAAAGACCTTTATTTGACAATCTTACTCCAATTTTTCCAACTGAAAAAATCAAATTAGAATACGATCCCTTAAAACTAACAGGTAGAATGCTTGATTTATTTGCTCCTATAGGAAAAGGTCAAAGAAGCTTAATCGTAGCACCTCCAAGAACTGGTAAAACCGAGTTAATGAAAGAACTAGCTATTGCTATTGCTAAAAATCACCCAGAGGCTCATTTGATTGTACTTTTAGTAGATGAGCGCCCTGAAGAAGTTATAGATATGCAAAGATGTGTAAAAGGTGAAGTTTTTAGCTCTACTTTTGACTTACCTGCTTATAATCATGTTAGAGTAGCTGAGCTTGTTATAGAAAAAGCAAAAAGAATGGTAGAAACAGGCAAAGATGTCATTATCTTGCTTGATTCTATCACAAGATTAGCAAGAGCTTATAATACTGCTACGCCAAGTAGTGGTAAAGTTTTAAGCGGTGGAGTTGATGCAAATGCCTTACATAAACCAAAACGCTTTTTTGGTGCAGCTAGAAATATAGAACATGGTGGCTCATTAACCATTATAGCAACTGCTTTGATAGAAACAGGCTCAAGAATGGATGAAGTAATTTTTGAAGAATTTAAAGGAACGGGAAATAGCGAAATCGTTCTTGATAGAAATATTTCAGATAGAAGAATTTACCCTGCAATTAACATCATAAAATCAGGTACTAGAAAAGAAGAATTACTCCAAGGTGTTGAAAAGCTTCAAAAAATTTGGGCAATTAGATCAGCTATTTCACAAATGGATGATATAGAAGCATTAAAATTTTTATACTCTAAAATGCTAAAAACCAAAAGCAACGAAGAGTTATTATCTATCATGAATGAGTAGCAATGCTTCAAGCTCTTGCTGTTAAATACAGACCAAAAAATTTCAATGAGCTTGTAGGGCAAAATACTGTTTCTACAAGCTTAAAATATGCTCTTGAAAATAACCGTTTAGCGCACGCTTACTTATTCTCAGGGTTACGCGGAAGCGGAAAGACTTCAAGTGCAAGAATTTTTTCAAGAGCTCTAGTATGCGAAAATGGACCAAGTGCTAATCCTTGTGGAGAATGCTCTCAATGTTTATCTTCACTCACTGGCTCTAATATAGACATTATAGAAATGGATGCTGCAAGCCATAGAAGCTTAGAAGATATACAAGAGCTTATCGAGCAAGTCAAATACGCTCCATCTTTAGCTAGGTTTAAAATTTTTATTATCGATGAAGTACATATGCTCACCCCACAAGCAGCAAATGCCTTGCTTAAAACCTTAGAAGAGCCACCAAGTTATGTAAAATTTATACTAGCAACAACCGATCCTTTAAAACTTCCTGCCACAGTTCTTTCAAGAACGCAGCATTTTAGATTTAAGCAAATTTCTACCCATGATATCTTAAATCATCTTGAATGGATTTTGGAAAAAGAAAATATTAGTTATGAAAAAGAAGCTTTAAAACTCATTGCAAGAAGCGGAAATGGTTCTTTAAGAGACACCCTAACCTTACTAGATCAAGCCATAGTATATTGTCAAAATGATATACAAACACAAAAAATCACTGCGATGCTAGGCTTTTTAGATCCAGCTAAAATTGAAGAATTTTATCAAGCCATTTTAGCTAACGATAAGGATAAAGTTCTTGAGTTTTTAAAAGAATTTGAAGATTATGAAGCAAGTAATGTCATTGATGAGATGATATTTTTTCTAAAAGAAGCATTTTTTGCCAAAAATAATCTTTTTTCTATGTTAATTTATGAAAGATTTTTTAGAATTCTTTCACGCGCTAAGACTATGTTAAATTCTAGTGATGATGATAGTTTTGTGCTTTGTGTTATGGCTTTCATGCTTATAGAAGCAACTTATTTAAAAAGCATTGATGAGGCTATTAAAGGTTCAAAACAAAATAACATGCCAAGCCCAAAACAACAAGAAATTCCCTCTATTCAACAAGCCCCTAAAGAAGAAAAACTTAGTCCTTATGAAAATCTCTTAAAAGCAATATATAAAAGAGATTATGACTTAGCTGAAGTTTTTAAAAAAACCACACAGTTTGTTTCTTTTGAAGATGACATTTTAAGCATTAGCTCGCATGCTAAAGATGATGATAGAATGGTTTTAAACAATGGTTTTAAATTAATCAAAACATTGCTTCATGAGCTTTTTGGAGAAAAAGCACAAATTAAAATCCAAAAAATAGAAACCATAGATACTCAAAAGCTGCAAGATATATTCAAAACTCCCATAAAACAAGAAGTAAAAAGCACTCCAAATCTAAATGAGCATTTTGAAAATTTTAAAAAAGACGCTAAAAAATACGATCCTAAAGACGAAACCAAAGAAGCTCTTAATAAGCTCTTTGGTTCCCCAACTATACACAATTAAAAACTACCATTGATTGAAATATAAATTCTTCTTCCCTCTTCTATGCGGTTATAAGTATTTACCCAAGTATCTTCACCTTTGTTTTTATAAGATTCCCAATCATTTGTAAAACTTTTATCAAAAAGATTATAAATTGCTGCATTAATATTCCAATTTTTATTGATATCATAACGCACACCCATAGAAGCTAAAAAGACATCTTGGTAATATTCTCTATTAATATTTGTATCACCCATATATCGATCTATTTGCCATTCGCCTTTTACCCATGGAGTGAATTTATTAAAGATATTATAACTTGCTTTTAGCATGATATTGTGTTTTAGACTATCAATTTCTGGTTTTCCTATCATCGTTTTATCTTGTGCATCTTTTACTTCACTATCAAGATAAGTATAAGCTAAATCTAAATTTAAATGCTCTATAGGGGTAATCCCTGCTCCAAGCTCTATACCCTTATATTCAACCTTGCCATGATTAATCGCTTGATAACAAGACTCAGCTTCGCATTTTCCAACACCCGAAATCATACTATTTTTGCTAAATTCTTGACTAGAAATTTTATCTTTGAAATTGGTTAGAAAGCCAGTTGCTGAAATATAAAATAAGTCATTATTATAAACAGCAGCTAATTCATAATTAAGCGATGTTTCTTCTTTTAAATTTGGATTTCCATAAACAGGAATTTTTCCTTGTCCACTGTAATTATAAGTTCCTGCTATCAATCTATTAGCATATGGAGTTCTAAAGCCCGTTGAAACACCACCTTTTAAAGTAAGTTCGCTAGTAGGATTATAAACCAAATAAGCTCTTGGTGAAATATTATTTCCAAAAATTTCATGATGATTATACCTTGCACCAAAAGTAAATCTTAAATCATCTCTTACACTATACTCATCTTCTGCAAAAAGAGCTAATAAATACTGATCAAAATTCGTAGGATTAGCTATTTTATCTTGCATTTTTTCAAGTCTATATTCACCACCCACACTTAAAATATGACTTTGGCCTAAAGGAATAACTGATCTTGTATCTACAATAATATCTTCAGCAACTATATCTCTATTTTGTCCTAAAAATGGTTGTGTTTTTTGACCAACTACCTCACGACCATCATTACTTACACGGTTATACTGCAAGGTAGAAGTAATCGAAAAGTCTTCATATACCCCCTCATGACTTAAATAAGTTACCAACTTATCTACTTGCATGGTGTCTTTATAGCCACCCCCTAACGAACCTGCGTCATTTCCAGGCACAGTTAAATCACCTATTTGACCTCTATTATTATCATAATGATTTCTTGAAAAATCAATGTCAAATATCAAGGTATTATGTTCATCTACCAAATAATTTAACCGAGTTCCTAAATTAAAATTATTTGCTTTTGTAGGACTTTGTTCCTTTTTTGCTTCGATTTCTTTTCCACCACCATCTCTATATTTTATATTAGATTGCTCCCTATAAAATTCTCTAAAACGCAAAGTAAGCCCCAAACGATCATTCATCAATGGACCACTTGAATATATACTTGTACCATAAGTATTACCCCATTCTTTATGTGCATTAAAAATACTATCTAAACTAACTGATGTTTCCCATTTATCGCTTACTTTTTTTGTGATGATATTCACAACACCACCTAAAGCTTCAGAGCCATATAAAGTACTCATTGGCCCTTTTATCACTTCTATTCTTTCTATGCTAGAAATTGGAGGCAGAAATGAATTTGAAATTTCATTAAAACCATTAGGCCCTACTTCTCCGCCTATCCCTTGTCGCCGTCCGTCAATTAAAATTAAAGTATATCCAGTAATACCTCTCATGGTAATGTTATAAGATCCAGTTTTTCCTTTGCTAGCAAATAAATCCACACCAGGAATATCAGCAATAGCTTCAGCAACATCTCTATAAGGCTTACTTTCTAAATCTTTTTTGCTAATCACATTTATAGTAGCAGGGGCTTCTTTAATATCTTGAGAAAAACCAGAAGCGCTTACTATGGAGCTATCTAATAAAACTTCTTGCGATAAAGCATTGCAGACCAAAAAACTAGCAACACAAAACGATAAACAATGTTTTTTCATTATTTCCTTTCTTATAAATATATTTTCAAAACTGGAATATTATGATAATAATTATTAATTTAAAATAAATTTATTGTATCAATTATGATAATTGTTATTAATAAAAAATTTAATTTTTAGTAATATAATCACAAAAAAATAAAACGAGGATAAGATGGAATTTTTAAAAACTTACATTGACTTAATTATATTTATTGTTTTAGGAATAATGGCATTTATTGCTATATGGTGCACTATAGAACGTATATTGTTTTTTAGAAAAATTAAGCTAAATGATTATCAATGTCAAGAAAAATTTGATGATGCAATTAGTGAAAATCTCACCATGCTTTATATCATTTACACTAATGCTCCTTATGTAGGACTTTTGGGAACTGTAGTGGGGATTATGATTACATTTTACGACATGGGTGCAAGCGGGAATATTAATGTTAAATCTATTGTTATTGGTTTATCGCTAGCTTTAAAAGCTACAGCATTAGGAATTTTAGTTGCTATCCCTTCTTTGATGGCTTATAATGGATTACTTAGAAAAATATCAACCTTGAGTAATGCATATCGTATTTTTAAGGATAAAAATGCTTAAATTACCAAAAAATGAGGGTTTAAACATCATTCCTTTTATAGACATAATGCTTGTTTTACTAGCTATTGTTTTAAGCATATCCACTTTTATCGCGCATGGTGAAATCAAAATCAATCTACCTCAAAGTGAAAATTCAAATTCCATAAACGAAAATAAAGACAAAGTGAGTATTTTAATCAATAAAGAAAATGAATTTTATATCGATGGAAAAACAGCTTCCTTAGAAGAAATAAAAGCAAAATTTGACACTATAGATTCTAAAACATTAGTAGAGTTAAAAAGTGATAAAGAAGCAAAATTTGAAAGTTTTATAAAAATTATTGATATTTTAAAAAACAAAAATCATGAAAATTTTCAAATTTTAACAGAGCAAAAAAGATGAAAGCATTCATAAGTAATCATAAAAATCAATCCTTTTTTATTACTTTATTTCTCTTTTTGCCTTTATTTTTTGTTTTTATTTATACTAAGAATTTTTTACATATACAACATAGCACTTCAAAAGAAGAAAAATTTAATATAGCCATAAAACAATTTTTACAAGATTCCCCTAAAGTAAAAACGAAACAGCCTAAACAAGAAAAAATAAAAAAGCTAGAACAAACAAAAGAAAAAGCTATTATGAAACCTAAAAAAACAAATACTTTAACCAATACCAAGGCAATAAATCAATTAAATGAAAAAATAAAACCTCAAAAAACTATAACACAAGAAAAAAAAACTCCAATAACTTCTCAAGAAAGCATATCTTTAGCTAATAACAATGAACTTTTAAAAGAAGTCAAACAAGCTATAGATGAAGCTTTAATCTATCCTAGACAAGCCAAAAAAATGCGAATGAGTGGCGAAATTTTAGTAGAATTCACATGGACTAAAGATAAAAATCTATTAAACTTAAAAATATTAAAACCATCAAAATATAAATTATTGAACGATAGTGCCTTAGAAACTATACGTATAGCGTCTAAGAATTTTCCACAATATGAAAAAACTTTTCATATAAGAATACCATTAATATATAAAATAAACTAAGCAAAATTGCTTAGTTTGCCTTGACTAAATTATGTCCTTTATAGATCCCATAAATTTTATAGTCTCCATTTTTAAGCATCAAAACTACAGGATATTCTTCTTCATAACCTTGCTCCATTCCAGGACTTCCCTGAGGCATACCAGGAGCAGAAATACCTATAACATCTTCAGGTTTATTTTTCAAAAGCCAAGCAACTGCATCTTCAGGCACATGCCCTTCTATAACATAACCATCAATTACGCCAGTATGGCAACTTTGATACATAGGCTGAATATTCATTTTTTCTTTTATTTTTAAAAAATCATCGCTTTTGTGTATTTGCACTTTATAACCTTTATCTTTCATATAATTAGCCCAAAAATCACAGCATCCACAAGTAGGACTTTCATAAATATTTAATAATTTCTCATTAGCCAATAAAGTTGCAAAACCCAGTGATAAAGTTAAAAATAATTTTTTCATATATCCTCCAAAAAAACAAAAAGATAAAATACATTATAAAAATTAATATTTTTTATAAAACCAATAATTTTTATTTTAAAATCTATAAAAATACAAAAATACACTCTTATTTCATTCGCAAATACTTATTCTTTACCTACAACTAAAACCCAAGCTATATACCAAACAAAAACAATTAAAAACTAAATATGAGAACTAAAACTCATATAAAAAAAATATATAAAACCCAAAATTTGTTATAAACACTTCAAATTTAAATCAACCAAATCACCACCCC
>NZ_JAKMQQ010000010.1:0-56392 GCF_025771645.1 Campylobacter sp. IFREMER_LSEM_CL2256 | reverse complement strand
TTCAGGGAATAGATTAGCAGATGAGCATTTTTTAGATGCAGTAGGTTTGCAAATACTTTATAATAAAACTAATGAGTATTATATAAAACTTGATGCAGCAAGAGCATTACATCAATACAAATACGATGATGATCATAGAATGAAATTGTATTTAAGTGGTGGGGTGTATTTTTGAAAAATAATTGTTTTGTTATTAAAAATATTGTTAATTAGTCATATTGTAAAAATATAATGCTATTATAAATATAGAGTTAGCAATATTTCATGATAAATGTGAAATTTTGTATCTTTATAAAATAATACATTAGAGGTTGAGTGAAAAAATACATTTTTTTAAGCTGTATATGCATAAATGCATTTGCTTTAAATTTAGAAGAAAGCTTAGGTGAGGGTGAGGCTAATATTAGCAAATATCAAAAGTCAAACACTGTTTCTAAGCAAGTATTTTTTCAAAAACCACAAGAATACCAAGCTCAAAGTACAGATCTTAGTTCTTTTGCTAGTAATTCTTTAGGTCAAGTTTTAAATTTAAGCTCTAAAGATAAGACAGAGGCTAATTTAGACTATGATGCTTTAAATGTAAATATAAAAAATATTAATTCAATACTAGATTATGAAAATGCTACTTTACTTTTGGAAAAACAAGCAAGAATAGGGCAATTAGAACAAGCTTATTCTTTAGGACTTATTAATCGTTATGAATTTGATGAGTTTAATTTAGGTTTTAATTATTTTAATGATCAGTATAAAGAAGCTTATGAAAAAAATAGTTTTGGTGCTGAATTTCAATTTAGTCATTATTTTAAAGCATATGCTAATCACTATAATATAAAAGAAAATGATAGTGAAGATAGCACAGAGCTTGGTTTGATGTTTGATTTGCCTTATTTGAATGTTTTAAATGTAAATTCTAATATAAAAGAATTACAAAATCAATATAACATTACTTATTCTCCAATTTCTATTTTAGATTTATCACTTAATTATCAAGATGAAAAAACTAGCGCCAAAGATCAAACAGCAATGTGGGTAAGATTTAGACTAAATTATGAGCAAAGTTTAAGTAAGCAATTTTATAATAGTTTTTACCGTAAAAACAATATAGGTAAATTTAATCGCTATGATTTTGCTACTAGGACTTATTAATTACTCATAAAACGAGTAATATCATTATAAGTTACAAACACCATTAAACTTAAAAGTAAAGCCATGCCAAAATAACTAAGATATTCAAAACATACCTTTGGCACTTCTTTTTTAAAGACTAACTCATAAAGGTTAAAAAGTATATGCCCTCCATCTAGCGCTGGAATGGGAAGTAAATTTAATACTCCAAGGTTGATAGAAATTAAAGCGGCGATTAAAAATAAAACCACTATGCTAGTATTTGCTGCTTTGGAGGTTATATCCACCATAGTGATGATTCCACCCATATTTTTAGCGTCTAACTCCCCGCTGATGATTTTAGCAAGACCTTTAAAAATAAGTAAAGAAGCTTCTATGCTTTCTTCATAAGCATATTTTAAACTACTAAATCCTGGATGATAAATAGTAACAAACTCACCCTTAGGTGCTATGCCAATTAGTGGTTTTTGAACTTTTTGATAAAACTCATTATAACCTTGGTCAATTTGTGGAGTTAGGGTGATGTTGATGAGTTTACCATCGCGTTCTATACTAAGCAAGGTTGGTTTTATATGCACAAGTTTACCGATTTCTTCAAAGCTTTGAATTTTAACTCCATCTATAGCTAGGATTTTATCTCCAATTTGTAAATTTGCTTTTTGCGCAGCTGAGTTTGGTGCTATATTGCCAATAACAGGTGCAAGTTTTTGAACTCCTAAAAAACCTATGGCTGTATAAAGTAAAAATGCTAGAAAAAAGTTAAAAAATGGTCCTGCGAAAAGTATGTAAATTCTAGCTAGAGGACTTAGAGTGTTATAGCTATTTGGTTCGTAATTTTTTTCGCTAGGATTTAAATCATCTTGTCCTTTGAGTTTAACATAACCACCAAAAGGTAGAGCAGATAAGCGATATTCTGTGTTTTTGTAAGTTTTTTTAAAAACAGCTCTTCCAAAGCCTATACTAAAAATTTCTACATCGACTTTCATATGTTTTGCGGCTAAAAAATGTCCTAACTCGTGAAAAAAAATTAAAAAAGATATAACCAAAAGCGTTATTAAAAAGCTAAAAGAATAAAATTTAAAGCCAATGGCTAAGATAATAAATAAAAATAAATATGATTTCAAATTTATACCTTTTTTAAATGTTTTATATAAGCTAGTATGTATTCAAAAGCTGAATAAAGTGTAAGTACTAAGGCAATAAATAACAATGTATTAGCAAAAGGCCACTGCATGATTAAAAATATAATGGCTATCATTTGAAAGGTTGTTTTTATTTTTCCTGCAAAAGAAGCACTTACATCAAATTTTTCACTCACCATAACTACTCGAAAACCGGTTATAAAAAATTCTCTTACTAGAATAATATAAATCATCCAAGGATCGGCTTTTTGGATGAGTAATAATCCTAAAAAAGCAGCCAAAACAAGCATTTTATCCGCTAGTGGATCTATAATAGCTCCAAGTTTTGTAGTTTGATTCCAAGTTCTTGCAATATAACCATCAAAAAAATCAGTCAAGGCAGCTATACCAAAAACAACACAAGCAAAATAATTTACCCAACTAGGATGAATATTTTCAAAATCATTAATAAGTAAAAAAAACAAAAGTGGAGCTAATAATATCCTTATAAATGCTAAGATATTAGGTAAATTCATTGTTTGTTAATCCTTGTGTTTAAAGAAAATATCCCAAAATGGGGTAATGAATCATTTAAAAGTGGTACCACCATCTACGATTAAGGTATGTCCTGTGATCCAATTTGCTTTATCAGAACATAAAAATAAACATGCTCCTGCTAAATCTTGAGGTTGTCCAATACGGTTTAATGGACTAAGATTAATAGTTGCATTTTTAACTTCTTCATAATTTGTGAATGCTTTAAGCGCGTCAGTGTCAATTGGTCCACCACTTACTACATTTACACGGATGTTTTTAGAACCAAGTTCGGTTGCAGCATATCTTGCCATAGCTTCTACCGCTGCTTTAGCTGTACCGTGTCCTGCATAGTTTTCAATATGTACTAAATTTCCTGTTGAAGAAATAGATAATATACTACCCCCGCCGACTTTTTCCATTCTTTTTGCTGCTTCTTGTGCTCCAACAACAAAAGCATTTACAGTTGCTGTAAAGATATTATTAATACCTTTTGGTTTTAATTTCATAAATTTAGTATATCCACCTACAACAGCACGACCTGAGATAATAGCATTAGAGATGAAAAAATCTATTCTGTCAAAATCTTGATCGATTTTTTCAAATAATTCTTTATAAGTTTCTGGTTCAAGTATGTTAAACTCATAAGCCTTTGCTTTGATTTTATAGTTATTTTCTAAATCTTTTACAATTTCTTGAGCTAAATCTGCATTAGAATTATAAGTAAAAGCTACATTGGCTCCTGCTTTTGCAAACTCATATACAATAGCTTTACCAATCCCTCTTGTTCCACCGCTAATTACTAAAGTTTTATTTTGAAAAAAAGTATCCATTAAAATCCTTTGATATTATAGTTTTTCATAATCGCTTCTATTTTTGCTAAATTGCAATCACTAGGTTTACAAAGTGGCAAACGATACTCTAAAGTAGGGGTTAAACCTGCTATATACATTGCTGCTTTAATAGGTATAGGATTGCTTTCGCAAAATAAAATTTTATTGATATTATACAACTCATCATTAATTTTTTTAGCTTCAATATATTTTTCTTTTAAAGCTAGATGAGTTAATTTTGAAATCATATCAGGAAGTAAATTTGAAGTAACTGAAATCACACCTTTACCACCATTTGAAAGTATAGGATAATTAATCGCATCTTCACCACTTAAAAGCATCATTCTAGGCTCATGCGCTAGTAAATCAACGCATTTGTCAATGCTCCCACTAGCTTCTTTTACCCCATAAATATTTTCACAATCTCTAAATAATCTTATAATGGTTTCTGTTTGAAGTTCACAACCTGTTCTTCCTGGCACGTTGTATAAAAGTACAGGTATATCTATGCTTTTTGCTATTTCTTTATAATGTAAATACAAACCTTCTTGTGTAGGTTTGTTATAGTATGGAGTAACGCTTAAAATACCATCAGCTCCATGCTCTTGTGCAAATTTAGCCAAACTTACAGCTTCATGGGTAGCATTGCTTCCTGCTCCTGCTAAAACCTTACAAGAACTTCCCTTGCAAGCATCTAATGCTATTTCTATACAAATTCTATGTTCTTCATGGGTTAAGGTGGCACTTTCTCCGGTTGTTCCAACAGGCACTACTGCATCAATCCCATTTGCTATTTGTCTTTTGATGAGTTTGTGGTAAGTTTGTTCATCTAATTTCCCATTTTTAAATGGAGTTATTAAAGCTGTCATTGCTCCTATGATGATTTTATTGTCCATTTTCACCCCTTTTTAAGATTATTGTAGTAGATTTGTTTTCATTGAAATATTTTCTAGCACAATGAATTAAGTCATCTTTGCTTAGATCTTCTATATTTTTTTCATAATCAAGTAAAGGTTTTAAATCGCCTTTAGCAAGATAAGATCCATAAATATTTGCAACACTACTTGCATTGCTTAGTGAAAAAATAAAATCACTTTTTACGGTGTTTTTGATTTTTTCCATGATAGTATCATCAAATTTAGCATTTTTTACATCTTCAAGAATTTTTAAAAGCTCTTTTTCAACATCTTCTGCTTTTATACCTTCATTGCAAACACAAATAAATATAAATAAATTCTCATCTATATTTTCGCTTGCATAAGCATAAAATTCATTGATAAGTTCTAATTTATCAATTAAAATTTCGCTTATTAAAGAACTTTTTCCATTTCCCAAAAGTTCGCTTAATGCACAAAGTTTTGGTATATCTTCATGATTAAATGCAGGAATTTTATATGCAAGTGCTAGCAATTGTGTATCGCTTTCTTTATGCAAGATCACGCGTTTAGCACCATCTTGCTCAGGTTCTTTTTCATAAACTATAGGGATTTCTTTGGTATTTTTTATATCTTGAAAATGCTTTTTAGCTAAAGTAAATACTTCATCTTCATTAATATCACCACTCACAAGCAAAATAGCATTTTTAGGTTGATAAAAAGTTTGATGAAAATCTTGTATATCTTCTATTTTCCAATTTTGTATATCTTTAAAAAAGCCTATCGGGGTCCAGTGATATGGATGGTGTAAAAAGGCATGATTGTATAATCTAAAATACAAATATCCCAAAGGATTATTATCGGTTCTCCAACGCCTTTCTTCTAAAACTACATTTCTTTCGGGCTGAAACTCATCATCTTTTAAATTTAAATTACGCATTAATTCAGCAAAAAGCCATAAAGACTTATCTAAATTTTCACTAGAGCATTTTATAAAATAATGCGTATAGTCAAAGCCCGTACTTGCATTATCCACTCCACCAAAACCTTTGACTATGTCATCAAATTCACCTGCTTTTAAATTTTTTGTACTTTTAAAATTTAAATGTTCAAGCATATGGGCTATACCACTTTTTCCCATTTTTTCATTTCTTGAGCCAACTTTATAAAAAATATCTACACTTATAACTCCGCTTTTTTTATTTACAGGTAAAGTATAGACTTCAAGTTTATTTTCAAGGGTGATTTTTTTATAATTAATCATTTAAAATTAACTCCTATAGCTTGACTAATATGATTAAAACCATCTTGTTTTAAAAGTTCAATTAAACCTTGATTGATATTTTTAACAATGCTTGGTCCTTTAAAAATCATAGCTGTATAAATTTGAACCAAGCTAGCCCCATTTTTAATGCGCTCATAAGCAAGTTCAGCACTATCTATGCCTCCACTTGCTATTAAAATAGTATCTTGATAAATTTCTTTAGCTACTTCTTTAAAAAATGTCGCACTTTTTTGGGTGATTAATTTACCACTAATTCCGCCAAAAGTTCTTGTATTATCAATCAAAGAATAATCTATACTTGTATTTGCCATGATAATACCATCAGCTTTTGCACTAATAGCGCTTTTACAAAGTGAAATTGCGCTATCTATATTCATATCTGGAGCAATTTTTAAAATCACAGGTTTATTCGTGATTTCTTTTGCTTGGTTAAATAAAGTACTTACAAATTCTTCACTTTGTAAATCTCTTAAATTTTTGGTATTTGGAGAGGATATATTAATCACAAATAAATCACATAAATCTTTAAATTCTTTTAATAAAATAATATAATCATTAATAGCTTCTTCATTTGGGGTGATTTTGTTTTTGCCTATATTTGCCACTAAAGGTATGCTAAAAGGATAGACTTTTTTTACTTCTTTTGCAATGGCGTCTTTGCCTTTATTGTTAAAACCCATAGCATTTTGAATACTTTCTTGTTCAACAAGTCTAAAAAGTCTAGGTTTTTCATTACCATTTTGAGGTTTTGGAGTAAAAGTTCCATATTCTAAAAAACCAAAACCCAAAGCACTTAGCGGTCTTATCATGGTTGCATTTTTATCAAAACCACCTGCTAAACCCACAGGATTATAAAAATTCAGATTAAAAATTTCTTGATTTAAAATTTCATCATTTATTACACAATCTTTTGCAAAAAAACTAAGCCCTCCAGGAAATATACAATCTAGTGTTCGCATACTAAATTCAGCCAGAGCATGAGCATTTTCTGGATCTAATTTATATATTAAAGGCTTTAAGCTTTCATAAGTCATATTTTTCCTTTATTTGCAAAATAGCATATTGTACTAAAAAAATGATAATTTTTAGTTTTCATTTTCTTTGACTTTATCAGTTTTTTGTGCTTTTTGTTTTAATTTTTGATAAATTTCACAATGTTGCATTAAATAAGCATCATTTCCTATAGAAGCTATTTTTCCTTTATCAAGCACAGCGATTTTATCGGCATTTTCTATAGTGCTAAGTCTATGAGCGATGATGAGTATCAAACGATCTTTTTTTAAGCTCTCTATAGTTCTTACTATGGCTTTTTCGCTTTCATTATCAAGTGCTGAAGTTGCTTCATCAAAAATTAAAATTTGAGGATTTTTATATAAAGCCCTTGCTATAGCAATGCGTTGTTTTTGTCCGCCGGAGAGATTTTTTCCATGTTCTTTTAATTCAGTATGTATACCACCAAGTTCTTGAACAAAATCATAAGCATTAGCTTGTTTTAAAACCTCTATTACACGTGCTTCATTATATTCTTTAGCATAAGCTATATTTTGAGCTATAGTGTCATTAAATATATAAATATTTTGAGTTACCAAAGAGATATTTTCTCTTAAACTAACAATATCAAAAGAGCTAATATCTTTTTGATTGATTAAAATTTCACCACTATCTTTTTCAAAAAAATACATCAAAAGATTGATAATAGAAGATTTTCCTCCACCGCTTGATCCAACTAAGGCTAGAATTTCTCCTTTGTTAAAAGAAAAATTTACATCTTTTAATACTATTTTATCTTTTTGATAGCTTAAAGAGACATTTTTAAAATGGATATTTTGGA
The DNA here is from genome assembly GCF_025771645.1 of Campylobacter sp. IFREMER_LSEM_CL2256. Taxonomy (NCBI): domain Bacteria; kingdom Pseudomonadati; phylum Campylobacterota; class Epsilonproteobacteria; order Campylobacterales; family Campylobacteraceae; genus Campylobacter; species Campylobacter sp. IFREMER_LSEM_CL2256. The sequence continues at coordinate 48,788 of NZ_JAKMQQ010000010.1, read as the reverse complement.
TATTTTCTGTAAGTTTTTCTTCACCACCTTTAATTTGTGGTTCTAAATCAGTTAGATAAAAAGTTCTCTCACTAGCTGCCACAGCATTTTGTAATCTTGTATAAAGTGAAGAAAGTCTTTTAATAGGAGTATAAGCCATAAATAAAGCTGTAGTAAAGCTAAAAAAAGAACCTATACTTAAACTTCCATCAATTACTTCTTTACCGCCTATTATAATTACTATTGCAAAGCCAATTGAACCCATAGATTCCATTAAAGGGCTACTTAAAGCTTCAATTCTAATGCCTTTTAAGGAAAGTTTGCAAACTTCGCTATTTGTTTGGCTGAATTTTTGCATTTCATTTTTACCTGCATTAGAAGCTTTAATAAGTTCTATATTAGAAAAGATTTCACTTAATCTTGAAGTAAGATCAGAATTTTTTTCTTGGGTATTGCGTCCTATTTTTTTGATTTTTTTAGCAAAAATAACAAGAGGGTAAATTGCTAAAGGTAAAATTACTAAAGCAAAAAAAGCAAGTTTTGGACTTTGATAAATCACCACACTTAAAAGTCCAATCGCGGTTAAACTTTCTCTTAAAATTTCAGGTATGATAGTAGAAACTATATTTTGCAAAGCTCCAATATCAGAAGTACACCTGCTGATTAATTCCCCACTTCTGTATTTATGAAAAAAGCTCATATCTAAGCGCAAAAGATTGCCAAGAACTAATTCTCTTAATCTTCTTAAAATATCTGTTCCAACATAAGATATATAATAAACTTGCATATAAGCACCAAGATTTTTTAAAGCATAAATTAAAATCACCAATAAAGGCATATAATAAAGCAATTGAGCATTTTTTTCTATAAAAATTTTATTTAAAATAGGCTCTATGATGTATGCACTAGCAGCTGTTCCACCACTAGTTAAAAGCATACCAATAATAGCTAAAACAAAATAAAACCAATAATCTTTATAATAAGGCTTAAAGCGAGTAAAAACCTCTTTAAGCTTCATTTCTTTGTAATTTTTATCCATTTTTCTCCCATATTACACCATTTGGTGTATCCATTAAAAGAATATTCTCTTTAGCTAAATCATCACGAATTTGATCTGCTAAGGCATAGTTTTTTTCTTGTTTTGCTTTGTTGCGTAGAGCAATTTTTTCTTCTATTTCTTGACATTTTTCTTCACTAATGCCAAATTGAAAATATTTTATGGTATCTATGAAGCCTATACCAAAAATAAAAGCAAGTTCTTTTAAGGTTTTTTCTACTTGTATTTTATAAGTTTTATCTTTTGGGTTTTGATCTAAGTAAATATTACTTTCATTGATAAACTCATCAAGTAAAGCTAAGGCTTTAGAGGCATTTAAATCATCATTTAAAACTTCTAAGATATTTTTAGCTACTTCACTTTCTATGGTAGTTTTTTCATCTATAAAAGCATTTAAATTTAAGCGTTTTTTTAAGCGGTAAAATTTATCAAGTCTTTTTTTAGCAGCTTGTAAGTCTTCTAAAGCATAGTTAAAATGCGCTCTATAATGCACACTTAAAAGATAAAATCTCAAAACCTCTCCACTAAAAAGTTTTAAAGAATCTTTTAGAAAAAAGCTATTTCCCAAGCTTTTACTCATTTTTTCACCATTAATTTGTACAAAGCCATTATGCAACCAAAAATTAGCTAACTCATGATTGTTTTTACAACGACACTGACAAGCTTCGTTTTCATGATGAGGAAAAAGCAAATCTATACCCCCTGCATGAATATCAAGTTTATCTTTAAAAATACTTTCTATCATCACAACACATTCTGTGTGCCAACCCGGTCTTCCTTTGCCAAAACTTGCAGGATAAAATTTTTCATCAAATTTCCATAAAACAAAATCGCTATCGTTTTTTTTAGCCACGCTTTCTTCAAGGCGTGATTGATTGTCTTCTAAATTTCTTTTAGAGATATAAAAGTATTTATCATCTTTGCTGGTATCAAAATAAATTCCATCTTCAAGTTTATAAGCTAGGTTTAATTCTAAAAGTTTTTCTATATAAGTAATCATTTGCTCAATATAAGCTGTAGCCTTTGGTTTAAAATCAGGTTCTAAGATATTAAGCGCTTGCATATCTTCTTCATATCTTTTAATATAAAAATTTGTAATTTCCTCTAAGCTTTTACCACTTTCTTGCAATTTTTTTAAGATTTTATCATCAATATCAGTGTAATTTCTAGCAAAAACTACTTCATAATCATTTGCTATCAAAACTCTTCTTAAAAAATCAAAACACACACTACTTCTTGCATGCCCTAAATGTGCATCATCATATACAGTAGGCCCGCATAGATAAATGTTTGCTTTTTTTGTCTCATGTGGGATAAATTCACATTTTTTCTTTAAAACACTATCAAAAAAAACCATCAAAACAAACCTTTAAAAAAATGATAAATTTCAATTAAAAATTGTATTAAAATATCTTTAATTTCAAATAAGCCTAGAGCAAATAAACTTAAAAATACTATACTTATAAGCCAAAATTTAACCCTAAAAATACCCCAAAGATTTTTAAAGCCAAATTCTTTTATATTAGCATATAATAAATAAAAAGCACTAATAGATGAAGCTAGTGCAATACCTAAGCTCTTATAAGCTTCTTCTTTAATAAGTAAAATAATCACTATACTAAAAAATGCTGATATAAAAAGTGTTTTAAAGGCTATTATAGCGGCTATTTTTTGTTTAAATTTGGCATAAAGCCATAAAGAAAAAAGTTTTTGCAAGCCAAAAGGCAAAAGCCCCAAAAGATAAGCTTGTAATAAAAATGCAGTGACTTTTGTATCTTCTTGATTAAAATTTCCTCTTTGAAACAAAAACTCCACAATTTCTTTAGCTAAAATAATCCCAACTATACTAGCTAAAATCAAAAGCACGCTTAAATACTCAAAAGCTTTTTGCATAAAAGCCAAGGCTTTTTGTTCTTCATTTGCTTTTAAATGTCTTAGTATTTTGGGAAAACTTACTTGACTTAGAGCGATTGCAAAAAGAGCTAAAGGAAGCTGAAAAACTCTGTTAGAATAATACAAATACGAAATACTTCCAGCCATTAAAAAACTAGCTATAGTAGTATCTAGTAATGAACTAATTTGATTTGCCGAAGAGCCTAAAAGTCCATGAGTAAATGTAGAGTGGAACTTATCTAAATTAGTCTTTGTTTTTTTAAGTTTTATGCTTAAATACATACTTTTTAAAATTCTAGTATTTTTTAAAGCAAAAATATGCCATATAAGTTGAGCTAGACCACTTAAAACAGTCGCATATGAAAAATAATACAAAGCTTCTAAAGGTTTATCTTGAGTGACAAAAAATCCGGCAATCACAACAAAAAGATTAAAAAATGAAGCAGAAAAAGAAGTGATGAAAAAATTTTGTTTATAATTTAACAAAGAGCCTAAAAAAGTTACTAAAAAGATAAAAAATAAATACCAAAAATTAATAGAAACTAAAGGTGCGGCTAGAATAATTGTTTCTTTATTAAAACCAAAGGCAAAAATCTTTGTAAAAAATTCAGCAAAAAAACTCACTAAAACACAGGTTAAAAAAACAATAATACTAAATTGCAATAAGACATTTATACAAAAAGCACCTTTTTTACTTGCTTTTAAAAAACTTGGTAAAAAGGCTTGTCCAAAAGCCCCTTCTGCAAAAATTCTTCTAAAAAAAGCAGGCATTTTTAAAGCTACAAAAAAAATATCACTATAAATTCCAGCCCCTAAATATAAAGCTAAAACAATATCTCTTAAAACACCCATAATCCTAGAAAATAAAATTCCCAAGGCGTTGATGATAAAATTTTTAAAAATAATATTTTTTCTCATTAATTTTCATTCTTTAAATATTAGTTTGAGTATTATAAAATTTTTTAGTAGCAATAATTTTAACTAAATTTTGATTTTATTTTTGCTAAAATCAAAATTTTATACACAATAAGGAAGCTTAAGCTATGGAAGAGAAGAAAATTTTATATACTAAAGACCCTTATAAAGAGCTTTTGATATTTGCTTCTGAAAATAAATGCGAAGTTGATGAGCTTGATTTTAGATTATTAAGTTTTAGTACTTCTTATACTTATGATAATCAAGAATGGATAAAAGTTAATGAAAAAGAATTAAAAATTTTTGAAGAAGATGAAAAATTTTTAATTCATGATTTAAGTATAGAGCAAGAGTATAAAATAGAAATTTATTTTAAAAAATTTGCACACTCACCAGCTTTTGAGATCAGTTTATACACTAATGAAATTTGTACTTTATTAAAAGCTAGTGTTAAAGCCAGTGAAATTATTGCTTTTCATGATAAATTGGCGCTAGAACTTTTAGAAGCTATTTACAAAGCGATGATAAAAGAGAAATATTTGCTTGGATTTAGAATTTTTGATTTTAAAAAGCAAATTATTGATTTTAATACCAAAGTTAAAGAAAAGCAAAAATTTGATTTTGAAGTTGAATTTGAAGTATGTAAGGGAGTTAATCCTCAAGAGCCTACAAATGAAGAAATTCAATATCACTACCTAGAAAATCTAAAAAAGCACAATGATGTGATGAATAGAAACTATGTAGCACCCATAGGAAAAGATGAGGTGGCTATTGAGAGGATTAAACCAAAAGAGGGTAGCGATGGCAAGGATTTAAGATTTAAAATTTTAAAAGCTCTCCCACCAAAAACAAACAAAGAAAAAGTTATTTGTTCGGATAATTTTGAAGTTAAAGAAGATGATGAAAGTATAAAATATATTGCCAAAAAAGATGGCTTTATTATCCAAAAAAAATCTATTTATGAGATAGAAAATTATTTAGAATTTAATAAGGTTGATTTTAAAAGTACGGGTTCTATTTGGGCGGGTTTTGATAAACAAGTTATCATTGTGATTAAAAATACAAATAGTTTAGAAGATGCAATAGGTCCTAGGATTACTGTTGAGACTCAAGAATTAGAAGTTACTGGTAATATGGCTCAAGATTCTGTTTTAAGAGGTAAAAAAGTAATTCTTAAAGGTAATATGCATCATAAAAGCACTATTATAGGGCAAAAGGTTGAGGTTAATATCTTAAGAGGATATTGTGAGGCCGAGGAAGTTTTTGCTGAAACTTTAGAAAATGGTTCTATCAAGGCTAAAAAAGTAAATATTAAAAAGGCTGTGGGTGGAGAGATTATTGCGGATGAAATTTACATACAAGAGCTTGGTGGTAATTGTTTGTGTATTGCTAAAAGCTTGATTCATGTTGAAAAAGTTCAAGGAAGTGGTAATAAACTTGTAATTCAAGATCTCAAAGCTTTTGATAAAGAAAAAAGTGGAGAAGAGATACTTTTGCATATTGAAGAGTTAAAAAAAGAACAAGAAAATTTAGTCAAAGAAATTGAAGAAACTAAGCATACTATCCATGTGAGTAAAGATTCTGTGAGAATTTTACAGCAAAAGGCAAAAGAATTAATGAGTGCAAAAAGAGCTATACCACAAGCTTATAAGATTACTATTAAAGATTTTAATCAAAAGATTGAAAATTTAAATATTTTAGCTAATAAAATAGAAACCTTAAAAGAAGAAGAAAAAGCAAATATAGAAAAGCTTAAAAAAATTCAAGATGAGCTTTTAAAATCAAAAATTATTAATAAAAGTGGAAAATGGATGGATTTAAACGAGGTTAAATTTGTTTTATTAAATCCTAGGAAAGAATTAAGCTATCATCCTCATAGTGAAGAAAAAATTCAATGTTTTGAGCTTGAAAAAATAGATACTGAAAATGGGATGAGTGTTTATGAAATTCGCTCTATTAGTAATTACAAGGAATAAGCTAAATGATAGTGGCAATTGAAGGAATAGTGAGTAAAAAAGAACCTACTTTTGTTGTTTTAAAAACTTCAAGTGGGATAAGTTATGGTGTTTATGTGTCGCTTTTTTGCTCAAGTAATTTTGAAAAAGATCAAAAGGTTGAGTTTTTAATCACACAAATTATCAAAGAAGACTCTCATAAATTATATGGATTTTTAGATATTAATGAGCAAAGAATGTTTGAATTATTAATTAAAATTAGTGGTATAGGAGCAACTACTGCTATGGCGCTTTGCTCAAGCTTAGATACTAATACTTTTTACGCAGCTTTGCAAAGTGGTGATGAGAGTGTATTTAAAAAGGTTCCTGGTATTGGTCCAAAGAGTGCAAAAAGAATTATAGCTGAGTTAAGTGATACAAAAATCAATATAGAAAATTCCAATCAAGACCAAGCGCAAGCTTTGGCAGCTTTACTTTCACTTGGTTTTAAACAAGAAAATATTTTAAAGGTTTTAAGAACTTGTGAGAGTAAAAATACTAGTGAGCTTATTAAAGAGGCTTTGAAAAAATTAGCATAATAAAAGGAAAAATATAATGATATATGGTGTAATTTTTGGTGCAAATTCTTATGAGCATGAAATTAGCATTGTGAGTGCTGTGGTATTAAAAAAAGTACTCAAAGCGCAAAAAAAATTTATATTTTGTGATAAAAATAAAGAATTTTTTCTTATAGATGAAGAAAAAATGAATGCAAAAACTTTTAGTAGTGGTGCTTATAAAAAAGAAAAAGCCTTGGTGTTAAAGCAGGGTGGGTTTTTTATAAAAACTATGTTAGGTGAGAAAAAACTTGACATTGATGTAGCGGTAAATATCGTACATGGAAAAGATGGCGAAGATGGCAAAATAGCTGCTTTGCTTGATTTTTATGGTATAAAATACATAGGACCGCGTATAGAAGCTAGTGTTTTATCTTTTAATAAGGTTTTAACTAAACTTTATGCACAAAGTGTAGGGGTAAAAACACTTGATTATAAGGTTTTAAATTTGCATAAAGAGCAAAATGTTTCTTTAGACTTTCCTTGTATTTTAAAGCCTGCAAGATTAGGTAGTAGCATAGGTATAAGTATAGTTAAAGATGAAAGCGAGCTTAAATATGCTAAAGATGTTGCCTTTGAATTTGATGAGGATGTTGTGGTTGAAAAATTTGTAAGCAATATTAAAGAATATAACTTAGCAGGTTGTATGATAGGTGAAAAAATGGAATTTTCTATCATTGAAGAGCCTAGAAAAAATGAAATTTTAGATTTTGAACAAAAATATTTAGGTTTTTCAGAAAGTTCTAAAGTCAGTGAAGCAAGTATTAGTGAAGAATTAAAGCAAAAACTAAGAGATAATTTTACGAGAATTTATAATCCTTTATTTAAAGGAGCTTTGATTCGCTGTGATTTTTTTGTGATAGGTGATGAGGTTTATTTAAATGAGATCAATCCAAATCCAGGATCATTGGCAAATTATTTATTTGAAGATTTTACTAACATAGTTGATAATTTAGCAAAAAATATAGAGCTAGAAAAGCAAATTAAGATCGATTATGCTTTTATTCACAGCATTAATGGACAAAAAGGTAAGTTATAATCATGGCTACTTTTAGCAAAGATGAAATTTATACTGCAACTGAAGTAGTAAGAAATTTCAGTACTATGCTTGAAAAAACAAAAAAGAGCGAAAACGGTAGAGTGGTGATAGTAAAAAATAATAAATTTGAAGCCGTGCTTTTGAGCTTTGAAGAATATGAGCGTTTAAATGAAGCTGTAATGCTTTTAGAAAAGATTTATAAAGATAAAAAAGGCTAGAAATGGCAAAAACTAGAGTATATTCTAATGGATATTTTTATAATTTAAGCTATGAAATCATCAATCCAAAATGTGAAAAAACAATTCTTATTTTACACGGTTGGGGTGCTAATAAAGAGCTTATGAAACAAGCTTTTGAAAAGCCTTTGAATGATTTTAAACAAATTTATTTAGATTTGCCTGGTTTTGGAAATTCAAGCATAGATGCACCTATGGATTCTTATGCTTATGCTAAGGTTGTAGAAGACTTTTTAATTACAATTGAGCAAAAGGCAGATTATTTAATGGGGCATTCTTTTGGTGGAAAAGTTGCGACTATTATGTGTCAAAACGCTAATTTTCAGGGTTTGATTTTACTCTCTAGTGCAGGTGTGGTTTTACCAAAAAGCTTTAAAGTGAGGTTTAAAATAGCCTTGTTTAAAATTTTAAAAAATCTTCCTTATGGGGATTTTTGGAGGAAATTTTTTATTAGTAAAGACGCTCAAGGCATGAGTGAAGTGATGTATGAAACCTTTAAGAAGGTTGTTAATGAAAATTTAGAAAATGAATTTCAAAAGCTTAAAAACCCTATTTTGATTTTTTGGGGTAATGAAGATAAGGCTACGCCTTTAAAAAGTGGAGCGATTATCCATTCTTTAGCACAAAAAGGAAATTTTTTTGCATTAGATGGGGATCATTTTTTCTTTTTAAAACATGCTGATTTTATAAATGAAAAAATACATGAGGAATTTTTAAAAAATGATTAGTATGATAGCTTTTTTAAGTTTGAATTTTTTACTTGGATTTTACCTGATTTTAGCTTTGCAATGGTACTCTTATAAATTCTCACGCATAATTTTACATTTTGCTAAGCCTTTGTGGCATTTATATTTTTTAATAATTCCTTATTTTGCTTTTGTGTTTTCTTTGTATAGCGGAAATTTTTATTTATATTTTATAGTTTTTGCTTTATCTTTGTTATATGGCGGATACTTATATAAAAATTTAGATAAAAAGCTAGTTTTTACTACTAGGATTAAGCGTTATTTTTTATTTTTGTCGCTTTTTACTTTAGTATTTATGCCATTTTTTTGGATAGGTTTAGAAGCTTTAGTAGCTGCATTTTTATTAAGCTTTTTAGTAGAAAAAATAAACCAAAATACATTTATAAAAAAAGCAAATAAAAAAATTTGTGATAATCCAAATTTAAAAATTATATTAATTACTGCAAGTTTTGGAAAAACAAGTATAAAAAATTTTTTATACGAACTTTTAAAAGATGAGTTTAAGTGCTATAAAACTCCAAGAAGCGTTAATACTTTTATGGGTATAGTAAAAGATATCAATGAAAATTTAGAAAATAATACTGAAATTTATATTGTAGAAGCTGGCGCAAGAGAGCAAAATGATATTTTAGAAATTACAGAGTTTTTAAATCCTCAAATTTGTATAGTAGGTGAGATTGGTTTGGCGCATTTGGAGTATTTTAAAACTCAAGATAATATCCGCAGTGCTAAGTTGCAAGCTTTAAAATCCAAACGTTTGGAAAAATACTTTTTACACTCAAGCACCTTATATGAAAATGAATTTTATGATGATTGTTTAAGTGATGTTAGGGCAAGTTTAGAAGGTTTAGATTTTAAAATAAGATTAGATAATAATATTTATGATTTTCATGCAAATTTACTAGGCGCTTTTAATGCTTATAATATTAGTGTGTGTATTTTACTTGCTCATTATTTAGGAATAAAAATAGAAAATATTATAAAAAGTGTATTAAATTTAAAAGCAGTAGAACATCGTTTGCAAGTGATTTCTAAAGAGCCTAAATTTATCATAGATGATGGTTTTAATGGAAATTTTAAAGGTATGAGTCAAAGCTATGAGCTTTGCAAAAGTTATCAAGGAAGAAAAATTTTGGTAACTCCTGGTATAGTTGAAGTTAATGAAGAAGAAAATATAAAATTATGCAAGATAGTCAATGAATGTTTTGATTTTGTAATTATTACTTCAGAGGCTAATAGCGCGATTTTGCAAAAACATATTACATTAGATTTTTATGTATTAAAAGAAAAATCTCAACTTGTGCAAACTTTATCAAAATTAACCCAAAATGGAGATTTGATTTTATTTTCTAATGATGCGCCAAGTTTTATGTAAAACCATTTAGCTTAAAAAGGCCAAATGGTTTCCATGAATTTTGTCCCCCAAGGCTTGCGTGTAGATTTATCTATATCGCCTTCAGTTTTATAAAGAATTTTTGCATCAGCTATGTATTTACTATCTATCATATTATCTTGAGAAATATCGTAAGGTCTTATAACCCCACTTAGCTGAATGATTTGTTTTTCACCATTAATTAAAAGCTCACGACTTCCTTCTATAAAATAATTTCCATTAGATAAAACTTTAATCACTCTAGCAGAAATGGTGGTTTGGAAATTTTCACTTCTAGTTTGGCTTCCTGTGCCTTGATATTGTGAAGTACTTGCTGTAGTATAGCCTATATTTGTATAATCATTGATAAAATCTCTAGCTTTGCTAAGTCCAGCACCAGTGGTTACTTGTCCTCCGCCTAAATTAACATTATTGTTTTTACTTGTAGCTTTAGAGCCTTGTGAGTTTTGTGTAGCATTTTCTCTAATGACTACAGTAACTAAATCATTTACATTCATTGCTTTTTTATCAGAAAATAAAGGATTATCTCCTTTACCAAACAGCGATCCAGGATTGCTTTGGGTATTATGATTTTGCTTTGGAGCTAATTCTTCTACATAAGTTGGAGGTTTCATGTTAATATGTGGATCGACTGTGGCGCTACAACCAAACATTACAAAAGGTAACAAGTAAAAATTAACATTTTTAAATTTCATAGCTTTATAACCTTATATTATTGTGATGAATTTTAAAATTATTATATTACAAAAAAACAATTATTTTGTTAAAAAAGAGGAAAAAATGAAATCCATGTTTTTATTAAATTGTGTTGATGAGAAATTTTTAACACAGTCTTTAGAAAAAGTTCAAGGTAAAATAGCCTTTTACTTTCCTGTTTTTTGTGAAAAAAATAAAGAAAAAATTGCTTTAATATGTTCAAAAACCAATTTTAAGTTAGATTTTTTTAGTAGTTTTGAAAAAAATAATTATCAAAGCAAAATTACTCAAAATTCAAATGATTTTTTTAAAAAAATAATTCAAGATTTTGAAAAAATAAAAAATAAAAATGATTTTGTTATAGTGGTTGGAGTAGATGATTTTGGTTTGATGGGAGATTTGAGTTTAAATATAGCCTTAGCTAAAGAGCTAAATGCTCCACTATATGCAAAAAGTCAAGATGAAAATCATACTATGTTAAATTTTTTACTAAGTCAAAAGCTTAGCGACTTTGTTTTGTTAAAAGAAAATGAAGATTTTACTCAAGATTTATTACAAGAATATACCTATAAAACTCAGGCAAGATTTTCTTATGAGCTTTTTGAAAAAGCAAAAGCAGATAAAAAAGTAGTGGTTTTGCCTGAAAGTTTTGATGAAAGAGTATTAAAAGCTAGTGAGTTTTTAATGCAAAATGAGATTGTTGATTTGATTTTGCTAGGCGATAGCAATGAAATTTGTGCTAAAGCTAATAGTTTAAATATTAATATCGATGGTGTACGTATTATAAATCCTAAAAATTCTCAATATAATGAAGAATTTGAAGAGCTTTTGTATGAAGCTAGAAAAAGTAAAGGTATGAGTAAAGAAGAAGCTAAAAAATTAGTGCAAGATAAAACATATTTTGCGACCTTGCTTGTACATACTCAAAAAGCGCATGCTATGGTAAGTGGTGCGAGTACAACTACTGCTGAAACTATTCGTCCTGCCTTGCAAATTATCAAAACAAAACCTGATGTGAGTTTAGTTTCTGGTATGTTTTTTATGTCTTTAGAAGATAAAGTTTTGGTTTTTGCTGATTGTGCTGTTATGCCAAATCCAACTCCTGAGCAACTTGCTGAAATTGCTTATGTGAGCGCAAATAGCGCTAAAGCTTTTGGGCTTGAACCTAAAGTGGCTTTGCTTTCGTATTCTAGTGGAGATAGTGGAAGCGGGGCTAGCGTGGATGCAATTAAAGAAGCTACTAAAATAGCTAAAGAAAAATATCCTCAACTTGAGCTAGAAGGTCCTATACAATTTGATGCAGCATATGATATGCTAACAGCAAAAAGTAAAATGCCAAATTCTAAAGTAGCAGGAAGAGCAAATGTATATGTGTTTCCTGATTTAAATGCGGCAAATATTTGCTATAAAGCAGTTCAAAGAACGGCAAATTCTTTAGCGATTGGTCCGATTTTACAAGGTCTTAAAAAGCCGATTAATGATTTAAGTAGAGGTTGTTTGGTAGAAGATATTGTTAATACTGTGATTTTAAGTGCTATTCAAGCACAAGAATAAGGAGAAAAATGAAAATATTGGTTTTAAATTCAGGTTCATCTTCAATTAAATTTAAGCTTTTTGAAAAAGATGAGGCTTTAGCATCTGGTTTGGTGGAAAAAATAGGCGAGCAAAGCTCTAAAATAGAGTTAAAAGATCTAAAAAGTGGTCAAAAATATAAAAAAGAATTAGCGATTAAAGATCATGAACAAGGTATTGAATTAGTAAATGAACTATTTGCTCAAAGTGGAATTTTACATGATTTAAATGAGCTTGATGGATGTGGACATAGGATAGTTCATGGAGGCCCAAATTTAACCAAGCATTGTTTGGTAGATGATGAAATTTTAAAAGAAATTGATAGGGTTTCTCACATAGCACCTTTACATAATCCTGCACATTTAATAGGTATTAAAACTATGATAAAAGCCGCTCCAAAAGTTCCTAATGTGACAGTTTTTGACACAGCTTTTCATCAAAGTATGCCTGATTATGCTTATATGTATGCTTTACCTTATGAGTTTTATGAAAAACACCAAGTAAGAAAATACGGCTTTCACGGCACTTCACATTCTTATGTAAGCAAGCAAGCTGCACATATACTTGGTAAAGATATTAATGAATTTAATGCAATTAGCGCTCATCTTGGAAATGGTGCAAGTGTTTGTGCTATAGAAAATGGAAAATGCGTAGATACTTCTATGGGCTTTACACCGCTAGAAGGTTTGATTATGGGAACTAGATGTGGAGATATTGATCCTGCTGTATTGCCATTTTTAGCAAAAGAATTAAATTTAAATCCGTCTGATTTAGATACTATAATGAATAAAAAAAGTGGTGTTTATGGAATTTGTGGGTTTAATGATTTTAGAGATATTGAAGCTCAAATTGAACAAAACAATGAAAAAGCAAGACTTGCTCTTGATATGTTTTGTTATCGTTTGAGTAAATATATTGGCTCATATTTTGCGATTTTACCTAGAGTTGATGCGTTGATTTTTACAGCTGGTATAGGCGAAAATGATGATATTGTTAGAGCAAAAGTTTGTCAAAGACTAGCGCATTTAGGATTTGATATAGATTTAGATAAGAATGCACAGCTTAGAAATGGCGAGATTAGTAAAAAAGACTCTAAAATTAAAATTTTAATTGTTCCAACAGAAGAGGAATTAGAAATAGCTAAAATTACCACAGAACTTATTAAAAATAAATAACCTTGAGTTTTAAAACTCAAGGTTATTTTTAAAATGCAGGGACCACTGCACCTTGGTATTTTTCATTGATAAAATCTTTTACTTTTTGACTTTGTAAAGCTTTTACTAAAGCTTTGATTTTAGGATTGTCTTTATTATCTTGAGTGGTTACTAAGATATTTGCATAAGGACTTTCTTTACTTTCTATTAAAATAGAATCTTTTACAGGATTTAAATTTGCTGATAAGGCATAGTTTGAGTTAATCACTGCAAAATCAACATCATCTAAAGCTCTTGGAAGTTGTGCTGCTTTTAACTCTTTAAATTTGATATTTTTTGGATTATCTTTAATATCAAGTGGAGTTTTTAATGCGCTATTTTCAAAACTAACGAGCTTGGTACTAGCGATAATATCTAAAGCTCTGCTTTCATTTGTTGGATCATTTGGTACAGCTATGGTAGCATTTTGTGGAAGATCTTGGATGTTTTTATATTTTTTAGAATAAACAGCCATTGGTTCGATATGAACTTTTGCAACGCTAATTAATTTTGTGCCTTTATTGGCATTAAACTCATCCAAATAAGGCTGATGTTGGAAGAAATTTGCATCAAGTTCTTTGCTATCTGTGCTAAGATTTGGTAAAATATAGTCATTAAATTCTTTAATTTCTAATGTGTAACCTTCTTTTTTTAATAAATCTTTAGTTTGTTCTAAAATTTCAGCATGAGGCACAGGTGTCGCACCTACAGTAATAACTTCATTAGCAAATAAACTTGCACCTAAAATTGTGCTTGCAGTGAGCAATTTTAACAATTTCATTTTAACTCCTTTTTATAGTTTTTAAAATGCTTGATTATATTGTAAAAATATTAATAAGATAGGAAAAGTTTTATTTTTGTTTGTTTTTGTATTCTTTAGCAAAATGTTTGAGTTCTTTTATAAATTTTATATACCCCCCCCCATACCAATTTTTTTGAGCCTTAATAAGAGCTTGTCCGATTTTATAAGAATAAGTATTTTGGTTTTTAATACCTTCACTTTTATAATCATCATAGCTTGATAAAGGTGGAAGTTTAAGATAAGGTTTTGTTTTTAAATCTTTTTGATATTGCTTGGCAAGTTTTGTGTGTTTATAGTAAATCTTTAACAAAGTAAAAGGTAAAAAAGGAATTTTTTTCTTATTTTTAGTGCATTCTATAAAAGCATAGCCTAGTTTGTATGATAAATGATATCTTACTCTTGCTTTTGCTTGAGTATTAGTAGCTTTTATTCCATCTAAATATCTACTTCCTCCAAGTTTTAACCATTTTTTATAGTATTCTTGCCATTTAGGCCATGTTTGATTGCATAAAACATTGTTCCAAAAACGATTATTACTACCTTCTGCATGTGTTATAGAGGCTTTTTGTGATAAATTAGTTCTATAATCAATATTTCCATTATAAGTATCTTTTAAATCTTTTATTTTAAATTTGTGTTCTAGTGCTAGGAGTGTAAACAATCCTTGATCGTTTAAATTTTGAATGTTTTCATTTAAATGTTTATATATAAATTGATAGCATTTTAAAGGATTTGGTATAAGATCTGTAAAGACTAAAATTCCAGTTAAATACGTACGCTTTTGATGATACTCTTTTTTTGCAGGCAAGCTTTCAAGAAGCAAAGTTTTACCTAATCTTGCACCAAAATGATATTTTTTAGCTCTTAATTTGCTAAGTTCATCTATACTTTTTAAAAGTAAAACATCAAAATCAGGATAAATAATACTTTCGCATTCATCTAAAAACTTAAAAGCTTCAAATCTTGCAAAAGCCATATGCGTCCATCTTTTTAAGAAAAATAAATTATTAATATCGTTTTGGTTTTTACTAAGAGTGGCTAAAAAATCTTCTTGAGTAAAAGGAAGAAATTTAATTGTTTTATTTTTAACAATTTTTTGCATGATATTTTGATCATTCAAGCTAAAACCATCATGTAAAATGTAAAACACATCTACCTTTTCACCCATAACATCCATAATGTTAATGAGCAAGGTTCCTATGGTAAAGCTTGAATTTTTAGTCGCTGCTAGCAAAATACCAAGTTTATGTTTCATTGTTTATCTTTTGGTGATTTTATAAAGAATATTTCCTATAAATTGTATGATTTGAACTAAAACAATTAAAATCACAACGGTTTGAATCATAATATCAGTTCTAAAACGCTCATAACCATAGCGAATAGCTACATCGCCCAAACCACCACCACCAACAGTTCCTGCCATAGCGGAAAATCCTATTACGATGATTAAAATCAAAGTAATACCATTAATAATGCTTGGTAAAGCCTCACTAAACATAACTTTAAAGATAATTTGTGCTTTGCTAGCTCCATAAGATCTTGCTGCTTCAATGATAGCAGGATCAATTTCTTTAAAAGCACTTTCAATCATTTTAGCTAAATAAGGCGCAATTCCTATGGTAAGTGGTACTATGGTAGCAGTTGTTCCTATACTAATACCAATAAGATATTTTGTAAAAGGGCTTAAAACTACAATGAGTACTAAAAATGGAAAGGATCTTAAAATATTGATAATAAAATCAAGCACACTGTAAATGCTTTTATTTTCCCATAAGCCACCTTTATCAGTAACAGTAAGCACAATTGCAGGGATAAGTGCGATTAAAAAGGCTAAAAAAGTGGCTGTAAAACTCATATAAAGAGTTTCTAATAATGCCGGATAAAGTATATTTTCAAAATTTTTTAAAATTGCTTCTAAATTCATTACACAAGCTCCCAAATAACGCCATTTTCTTGTAAATAATTTAAAACTCTTTCTTGATCTTTAGCTTCTATATTGATTACCAAATTTCCTAAAGCATTGTTGTTTAGTTTTTCTATCTTGCCCCAAACTATATTAAAATCAATATTTAAACTTCTAGCCATATGAGTGATAATGCTTTGATTTGCTTTTTCTTTGCAAAAATATAAGCGCACATTAACTCCATTTTGTGGTAAAAAATCACTTTCACCTAGAAATTCACGCATTTTTTCACTTGGCTTTAAAAATAAATCTTCGATTTTTCCTTGACCTATGATTTGTCCATGTTCTAATAATACAGCCTTTTGTGCTATTTGTTTTACTGCTTCCATTTCATGAGTTACTAATACTACGCTGATGTTAAATTCTTGATTGATTTTAGCAATAAGCTCTAAAATATTGTTTGTAGTATTTGGATCAAGTGCAGAAGTAGCTTCATCGCTTAGTAAAATTTTAGGATTTAAAGCAAGGGCTCTAGCTATGGCTACCCTTTGTTTTTGCCCACCACTTAGTTCATTTGGATATGCCTTGCTTTTGGCTAAAAGGCCCACAAGATCTAAAAGCTCATTAACTCTTTTTTGAATTGTGCTTTTGTCAAAATTATGAATTTCTAAAGGCATAGCTACATTTTCAAATACATTTTTTCTACTCATAAGTGCAAAATGCTGAAAAATCATTCCTATATCTTTTCTAAATATTCTTAACTCTTTTTCTTTTAAGGTAGCTATTTCTTTACCAAAAACTTCTACGCTACCACTTTGATAATTTTCCAAACCATTAATACATCTTAGCAAAGTTGATTTTCCTGCCCCGCTGTGTCCAACAAGAGCATAAATTTCTCCTTCTTTAACTTCTAAAGAAACATCATTTATAACTAATTCTTTGCCATAATATTTTTTAAGATTTTGTATTTTTATCACTTATTAGCCTTCTAAATTAGAAATTTCATCATTGATTTTTTCAAGTTGAGCTTTAATATTTTCAAGTTGAGTTTTATTTTGCTCAACAACCGCAGCCGGTGCATTAGAAATAAATTTTTCATTTTTCATCATAGCATCTAGCTTGTTAAATTCTTTTTCAAGTTTTGTTTTTTGACTATTAAGCCTATTTAAAACACCACTTAAATCAAGATCTTGAGTTGGTATAAATACTTCTAAATTCTCGCTTACATCTCTAATGGATTTTTCTAAATTTGTACTAATAAACTCGATGTTTTCACATTTTGCAAGTGTTGAGATGAAATTAGTGTAATTTTTTAACTCAGCCATTAAACTCTCATCGTTTAATTTTATACAAGCTTTTTGAATTTTTGCATTTGCAAGCTCTACTAAGGTTTTTGCACGGCGTAAACTCACTATGCTTTCTATAATGATATTGAATAATTTTTCGGTTTTTTCATCTCTAGAATTAAATTTAGGATATTTTGAAATCATTATAGACTCATGAGTTTGGATAGAAGTTTTACTTAACTCATGGTATAAATGCTCGCTAATAAATGGCATAAAAGGATTTAAAAGCTTTAATGCTTCTTTGAAAATGCTTCCAAGTTCTTTTATGCTTGATTTTTCAGCCTTACTAAGCTCGATCCCCCAATCACAAAATTCATCCCAGAAAAATCTATACAAAGTATTTGCCGCATCATTAAAGCGGTAATTATCTAAATTTTCTCTTGTTTCTTTTACACATACTTCAAAACGAGACAGCATGTATTTTGCCAAGTTAGTTTGAATTTTGCTTTTATCTAAATCTTCAAATTTTTCTTCATTTAAGAGTAAAAATTTACTTGCATTATAAAGCTTGTTGGTAAAATTTCTAACTTGTATGAGTTTGTCATTGCTTAACTTTATATCTCTACCTTGGATAGCTAAAAGAGCAAGAGTAAAACGCAAGATATCAGCACTATATTCATCCACGCTTTGCACAGGATCAATGACATTACCTAAAGACTTACTCATTTTTCTACCTTGTTCATCTTTAACCAAAGCATGCAAATATATATCTTTAAAAGGAAGTTCACCTAAGGCATTAGTGCTTTGAAACATCATTCTAGCAACCCAGAAAAACAAAATATCAAAACCAGTGATTAATAAAGAATTTGGATAAAAATCTTTTAAATCATCTTCATGCCAAAGTGTATTTTTACCCCAGTCTTTATTACCCCAACCTAAAGTACTCATAGCCCAAAGACCTGAAGAAAACCAAGTATCTAAAACATCAGGATCTTGTTTGAAATTAGTGCTTTGGCATTTTGGGCATTGGCTTGGAGTTTCTTCGCTTGCCCATTCATGAGAGCATTCACAGTAATACACAGGAATTTGATGACCCCACCAAAGTTGTCTTGAAATACACCAATCTTTTAAATCCCTCATCCAAGCATTAAAGCTATTAATCCAATGTGCAGGGTAGAATTTGCTTCCACCAAGATTAACTTTTTCTATACTTTCTTTTGCGATTTCATTTTTTACAAACCATTGTTTAGAAATATATGGCTCAACCACATTTTTACAACGATAGCAATATCCTACTTGATTAGTATAATCTTCTATTTTTTCAACAAAATCTTTTTCTTGTAATTCTTTTATAATAACATCTCTTGCATCTAATCTTTCTAAGCCTTTAAAATGCAAGCAATGTTTATTTAAAATACCTTTTTCATCAAAGATAGTAATAAAATCAAGTTTATGTCTTAAGCCTACTTCATAGTCATTATGATCATGTGCTGGGGTTACTTTTACAAAACCTGTGCCAAATTCCATATCTACATGCTCATCAGCAATAATAGGAATTTTTCTATCTATTAAAGGTAAAATGACATTTTTGCCTATTAAGTGTTTAAATCTTTCATCGTTTGGATTAACCATCACAGCACTATCACCAAAATAAGTTTCTGGCCTTGTGGTGGCTACTACGATGTATTCTTGAGAATTTTCTAAGAAATATTTTAAATAATATAATTTTCCTTTATTTTCTTTGTGTTCTACTTCTATATCACTTAATGCTCCATCATGAGTGCACCAATTTACCATGTAATTTCCACGCACGATGAGCTTTTTATCATAAAGATCTACAAAGGCTTTTTTTACCGCATTTACTAAACCTTCATCCATAGTAAAGCGCAAACGACTCCAAGCAGGAGTGATACCTAAAATTCGCATTTGCTTAACTATGGTACCACCGCTTTGTTCTTTCCATTCCCATACTTTTTTTATAAATTCTTCTCTACCAAGTTCTTCTTTTTTAATGCCTTGAGCTAAAAGTTGTTTTTCTACAACATTTTGTGTTGCAATGCCTGCATGATCAAGCCCTGGTTGGTAAAGGGTTTTATAACCATCCATTCTTTTATAACGCGTTGTGATATCTTGTAAAGTACAAGTTAGAGCATGACCTATGTGTAAAACACCTGTTACATTAGGTGGAGGCATCATAATGCAAAAGTTTTTGCCTTTTTCTTGAATTTTTTCATTACCATTGATTTCAAAATATCCGCGTTCTTCGCAAATTTTATAATATTCTTTTTCTAGTGATTTATCATACATAATTGCTACCTTGAGAATGAAAATAAATTGTTATGTTAGCTTAAAATTGTTAAAGAAGTTTTGAAATTTAGAAATTAGTTATAAAAAACTAATTTCTACTTTACGATTATTTTGTCTTTGAGAATCAGACTTATCTTTAGTAGGGTAGGTATCTTTTCCCAAAGATTCTATTTCTATAACCTCAGTAAAGCTAAAGAAATGTTTAGCCACATTCATTGCTCTATTTAATCCTATCATATAGTTTGCAAAAGTGCTACCTCTATCATCTGCATAACCTTGAATTTTGATTCTTTTGATTATATCTTCTCTTGCTAGATTTTGATTGATTTTTTCCAGTAAATTTTCATTGCTATATTTGCTATACCCATTTCTTTCAAATAAAAATTTCAAATCAGAAATTTTAACATCTACATAATTGTATTTTTTCTTATTTTTAGCAAAAACAATATCTTTATTATATATGCTTAATTTCATATTATCATTTGATAGTATATCAATAAAAATAGTTAAATTATAATCTTGGGAATTAACTTTAACAGGATTAATCATTTCTTTTAACATATCAATTCTATAATCACTTAAGCTTTTTCCATCTAATACATAAACTTTAACAAAATCATCACTCAAACTTGGCTCATATCTGCTAGTTTTGCCTTTTGCAATGTATTCTTGCATGGTATTTTTATATTTTGTTGTTTTTTCTTTTTTTACGCTTGTTTGTTTGTTGTTTTCAACGAGAAGTTTTTGTTCTTCTTGGGTTGCTTTAGGTGTAATAGTTTCATTTTTAGAAACTTCAGCTATATTTGTTTTGGTTGTTGGTGCAACTTCTTGAGTGCTTGTATTTTCATCTATGATAGGATTATTTTGTACTGGAGTTTCTTCTTTTAAAGGCTCTTGAACTGTTTGTTGTGGTTGATAAGTATTATCACTTATATTATTTCTTTCTTGGTTGTATTGAGTACTTGGCGGAGTGTAGCTTTGATAAGAACTACTTTTTTTATAATCATATACATAAGTATTTGAATCATCTTCAAAATACCACATATAAAAACCAATACTAGCGCCTATTAGCACCACAAAAGCTATACTAAAAGCAATAATACTTTTCATTTTTTATCCTTTGTGAAGTCCTTAAAAGGACTTTTGATTATTTATAATTTTTAATAGAATTTTCTAAAATTTCACTTGCTTTTTCAATGCCTGCAAATTCTTTTACTTTTACCCATTTGTTTGGTTCAAGCATTTTATATGTTTCAAAGAAATTTTTGATTTTATCTAAGCTTGCTTTTGGTAAATCATCTAAACTTTTAATATTATCATATCTTGGATCAATTTTGCTTACAGGAACAGCTAGTAATTTTTCATCCATACCGCTTTCATCTTCCATTAATAATACCCCTATTAAACGACAAGGAATCACAGCTCCTGCTTGGATAGGGTATTCATTTAAAACCAAAACATCAATAGGATCGCCATCATCTGCAAGAGTATTTGGTATAAAACCATAGTTTGCTGGATAAAACATAGCTGAATACATCACACGATCAACCATGATGGCTCCGCTTTCTTTATCAAGCTCGTATTTGATGTTTGATCCATAAGGAATTTCAATAACTGCATTAAGTTTGTTTGGTACTTCTCCAACTTTGATTTTGCTAATATCCATTTTTTATCCTTTATTTTAATAAATCATTGATTAAATTTTTCATATCAGCTACGATAGCTTCAATACTTCTTTCACCATTGATTATATGGTGGATATTTTCTTTAGTATAAAAATTTGTTATTTCTTCTAAAGGTTCTAAATAAACTTTCATTCTATTATTGAAAACTTCTTCGTTATCATCAGCACCTCTAGCACGTCCTAAAACTCTTTCTCTAGCAACTTCTTCGCTAACTTTAACTTCTATAACACCTTTTAAAATTACTTCACTTTGGTTTTTTAATACCTTATCAAACTCAAGCATTTGTTCAACACTTCTTGGATAACCATCTATTAATATAGTATTAGTTGGTGCATTTTTTAAAGCAGTGATGATGGTATTAACTACCACTTCTAAAGGAACTAAATTTCCCTTAGAAATAAAGCTATCAATAGTCTTTCCAAGTTCGCTTCCACTAGCCACTTCTGCTCTTAGTAAATCACCTGTAGAATAGTGAGTAACGCTTGCATCATCTTTAGCTATGATGCTTGCATCGGTTGTTTTACCACTACCTGGTGCACCTATAATTAAAAATAATTGTTTCATTTAGTATTCTCCCTTAATCTTATACCTAATTCTCTCATTTGTTCATTGCTTACTTCGCTTGGAGCTTGAGTCATAAGACATTGTGCTCTTTGTGTTTTAGGAAAAGCTATGACTTCTCTAATGCTTGAAGATTTTGTTAAAAGCATGATAAGTCTATCAAGGCCTATTGCTATACCACCATGTGGCGGTGCTCCAAAGCTTAATGCATCAAGTAAGAAACCAAATTTCTTTCTTTGCTCTTCTTCATTAATATTTAAAAGCTTAAAGACTTTTTGTTGGATAGGGCTTTTATGAATTCTTATGCTACCACCACCTAATTCTACACCATTTAACACCACATCATGTGCAATAGAATTAATTTCTTCTAAATCTTGCTCGTCAATATTTTTTGGCATAGTAAATGGATGGTGCATTGCAGAATAGCTTCCATCATCATTTTGTTCAAACATAGGAAAATCAATAACCCATAAAAATTCTAACTTATCCTCATCAATAATTTTCATTTCATCAGCAAGGAATAATCTAAATCTACCCATATAATCAAGCACGGTTTTCTTAGCTCCTGCGCCAAAAAATACTACATCTCCAACTTCTAATTCACATCTTTGAATTAAAGCATTCAAATCCTCTTCGCTAAAGAATTTACAAAGTGGACCCTTAGGACCATCTTCTTTCATTTGTATGAATGCAAGTCCTGCTGCTCCAAATTTGCGTACAAATTCTTCAAATCTTTGCATTTGGCGTTTAGAAAAAATCGTATCGCCTTTTGGAACTCTTAAAGCTTTAATGCGATTTTTCTTCGTATCTTTTGCGATATTTGCAAAAATTTCGTTATTTGATTTTGCAAAAATATCAATCACATCAATAAATTTCATATCAAATCTTAAATCAGGCTTATCAGAACCATAATTTTCCATAGCTTCTTTATAACTCATTTGTCTAAAAGGTATGCTAATTTCTTTTCCGCAAGCTTTGAAAATATCTTTGAGTAAATTTTCTGCCATAGCTATGATATCTTTTTGTTCGCAAAAACTCATTTCTATGTCTATTTGAGTAAATTCAGGTTGGCGATCTGCTCTTAAATCCTCATCTCTAAAGCATTTTGCAATTTGAAAATATCTATCAAATCCTGAACACATTAAAAGTTGTTTGAAAAGTTGAGGACTTTGAGGTAGGGCGTAAAATTCGCCTTGATGTACGCGTGATGGTACCAAATAATCTCTTGCACCTTCTGGGGTGGCTTTAGTTAAAATAGGAGTTTCAACCTCTAAAAATCCCATTTTTGCTAAAGAATTTCTTGTTGCTATACAAGCAGTTGATCTTAGAGCAAAATTATCATAAAGTTTTTTACTTCTTAAATCTAAAAATCTATATTTTAATCTTAATTCTTCATTCACACTTTCATCGCCTATAGCAAAAGGTATTACAGCACTTTCATTTTCAATAGTAAGTTTGCTTATAACAACTTCTATTTCCCCGGTTTTTAATTTTGGATTTACAAGTCCTTCACCGCGTGGGCGAATTTTTCCTTGTGCTATTAAAACATATTCATTTCTTACTGATGAAGCTATATTGTGTGCTTCTTGATTATCTGCAGGATCGCATACTAACTGTATAAGTCCGCTACGATCTCTAAGATCGATAAAAATTACACCTCCATGATCACGGTAAGAATTTACCCAACCACATAATGTTACTTCCGCGCCAACATTTTGTATGTTAAGCTCTGTATTGTAATGAGTTCTCAAAATTTTTCCTTAGCTTAATTTTGTTCAATTTTGTTATTATAGTATTTTATTCTTTTGCTTAGCTAAGTTTTGTTATAATTTTTTTATGAAAAAAAATATAAATATAGAAAAAATTCAAAAAATAGGCTTATTTTGCAGGTTAAATACAAATTTAAATGAGCAAATTGCTTTTTTAAAAACAATTTTTTTGCAAAAAAATATAGAGCTTGTGTTGCTAGAGCAAGAAAAAATTAATTTAAAAGATTTACAAAAATTGGATTTTTTGATTTCTCTGGGTGGAGATGGTACGCTTTTGTCTTTATGTAGACAAGTTTATCAAGCTAAAAAGCC
Organism: Campylobacter sp. IFREMER_LSEM_CL2256; assembly: GCF_025771645.1. Classification (NCBI taxonomy): domain Bacteria; kingdom Pseudomonadati; phylum Campylobacterota; class Epsilonproteobacteria; order Campylobacterales; family Campylobacteraceae; genus Campylobacter; species Campylobacter sp. IFREMER_LSEM_CL2256. The sequence goes on along the minus strand of NZ_JAKMQQ010000010.1, from coordinate 24,893 downwards.
TATTTTGGGTATAAATGCAGGAAATTTAGGTTTTTTAACAGCTCTTTCTTTTAATGAGATAGAAAGTTTTTTTAAAGATTTTTTTAAAAGTGATTTTAAAATAGAAAAAGCCAAAATGCTTCAAATAACGCTTTGTAAAAAAAACAAAATCATTAAAAAATTTGCTTTTAATGATGCGGTTTTTTCTCGTGATAATGCTTTAATGGCAAATGTAGAAGTTTTTTTTGAAAATAAACTTTTTAATGCTTATTATGGAGATGGTTTGATTATAGCTAGCTCAAGTGGCTCGACTGCTTATAATATTAGTGCAGGTGGGCCTATAGTGCATCCTTGGAGTGAAATTTTTGTTCTAACTCCAGTTTGCTCTCATTCTTTAACTCAAAGGCCCATAGTTTTACCTTATGGCTTTGAACTTGAATTGAAAGTTGAGCATTGTTTGCTGTATTTAGATGGACAAGAAGTGATTGATCCTAAAGAATATGATAGAATTCTTATAGGACTTAGTAAAAAAGAACTTAGTTTTATACATAAAAAAGATAGAGATTATTTCCAAGTTTTAAAAGAAAAGTTAAATTGGGGCAAGTGATGATAGAGAGTATTTTAATCAAAGAAAATTTAGGTTTTAAACAGGCAAAATTAGACTTAGAAGCTGGACTTACTGTCTTTACTGGCTTAAGTGGTGCTGGAAAGTCTGTGCTTTTTAAGGCTATTTTAGCAGCATTTGCACTAAGTGAGAGTGAAGCTAAAATGGTAGAAATTTTGTTAAATGATGAACTTGAATTAGATGAGTTTGGTATCGAAAATGAAGAATTAAATGTATTTAAACTTTTAAAAGATAAAAGCTCGCGTTATTTTATCAATAATCAACTTATTTCAAAAAAGAATTTAGCCTTGCTTTCTAAGAAATTTGTAAAATATCTTTCAGCTAAGGAAAATAATGAGTTTTCAAATGAAAGATTTTTGAACTTACTTGATTTTATGCAATCAAAAGAGGATAAGAAATTTCAAGATTTTTTAAATGAATATAAAAATATTTATAAAGAATATATGGAAAATAAAACTAAATTAGAAAAAATTCAAGAAGAAGAAAAAAAAATAGAAGAATTAAAAGAATTTACGAGCTTTGAAATGCAAAAAATTCAAAGTATTAACCCAAAAATAGGTGAATTTGATGAGTTGATGAGTTTAAAAAAAAGACTTTCGAAAAAAGACAAAATTGACGCTGCTTGGAATAGAGCAAGTAGAATTTTTGAGTTAGAATCAGCAGTGATTGAAGCTTTGCAAATTAGTGATGTTGATAGTTCATTTTTTTCAGAGTGTTTAAACGAACTAAGGGCAGTGTGGGAAAATCAAAGCTTTGATGATTTTGATTTTGATATAGAAGAAGTACTTGATAGGATAGAAAAACTTTCTTCTTTGATTTCAAAATATGGAAGTATAGAAGAAGCTTTAGAAGCTTTGGAGAAGAAAAAGGCAGAATTAGCTCATTATGAAAATTTAAGTTTTGAAAAAAAGGAATTAGAAGAAAAAGTACAAAGTGCTAAAATATTTTTAGATGAGAAAAGTCAAAAATTAAGTACTTTGCGTAAAAAAAGATTAAAAGAGCTTGAAAAATTACTTAATTTTTATCTTGAAAAACTTTATATGAAAGAAGTTAAATTAGAACTTAAAGATTGTGCTTTAAGTATTTTAGGTAAAGATGAAGTGAGTTTAAATATCAATGAAGCTAGTTTAAAAAATTTAAGTTCAGGCGAGATAAACCGTCTAAGACTTTCTTTTATTGCAACAGAATGCAATGTTACTAATAAAGCTAGTGGAATAATATTTTTAGATGAAATTGATGCAAATTTAAGTGGCAAAGAAGCTATGAGTATAGCTGAAGTATTAAAAGAGCTTGCTAAGTTTTATCAAATTTTTGCAATTTCACATTTACCACAGCTTTCATCAAAAGCAAGCAATCATTTTTTAGTAGAAAAAATAGGAAATGAAAGTAGGGTAAGAAAAATAGAAAAAGAAGAAAGAGTAAGAGAACTTGCTAGAATGGTAAGCGGGGAAAATATCACACAAGAGGCTTTAGAATTTACTAGAACTTTACTTTAAAAACAAAAAGTAAATTTCTATATGTTATAATTATACTTTTAAATTATAAAGAGAGTTGGCTATGGAAGAAAAAATTTTAATTATTGATGATAACAAAATGCTTACAAAGCTTTTAGCAAAAAAAGTAGAAAACACTTTGGGTTTAAAAGTAGATGTTGCTTTTGATATGAATAGTGCTAAAGAATTAGTGAAAAATGATTATTTTATGGCTTTTGTAGATCTTTGTTTGCCAGATGCTCCCAATGGAGAAGTGGTGGATGTGGTTTTAGAAAAAAATATTCCTGCTATAGTACTTACAGGAAGTAGTGATGGGCAAACGCGTAAGAAATTTATGGAAAAAGATATTATAGGTTATATTCAAAAAGAAAGCGAAAGCTGTATTGATGAAATGCTAAGTTCCATTAGAATGCTTCAAAAAAACAATAAAACTAAGATAATTTTAGCAATCGCTAATGTAACTTTACGCGCAGAAATGAAAAAAAATCTTAATAATCAACTTTTTAATGTTTTAGCAGCAGCACATGGAGAAGAAGCGTTAAGTTATCTTAGTGATAATCCTGATACAAAATTGGTAATTTGTGATGCAACTATGCCTGTAATTAATGGAGAAGATTTGCTTGTAGAAATTCGCTCAAAATACTCTAAGATAGAACTTGGTGTGATCATGGTTGGAGATAAAGATGATGCGCTAGAGGCAAGAGCTTTTAGAAAGGGCGTAAATGACTATGTGATTAGACCTTTCCAAAAAGAATCACTTAATTGTAGAGTGAATAATTGCTTAGATTATATGCAAAAATGTGTTTTACTTGATGAGTATAGTTTGGGTAAAGATTTGCTAACAGGACTTGATGATTATGCAAATTTTGAAAAAAGATTTTTAGATTATTTAGAAGATATGCAAGAAAGTGAAGAATTAGCTTTAGCATTAATTGATATAGACAATCTTGCAACAATTAACTATGAACTAAGTTATGATTGTGGTGATGGAGTGATTAAACACACAGCTAAAAAAATCAAAGATCAAATTCGCGGTATGGATTTGGCAACTAGAATTGAAGATGGTAAATTTTACGTACTTTTAAAAAATACAGATAATAAAGAAGCATTGAAAGCTTTTTCAAATATAAGAGTAAATATTGCCAAAGAAAGTGTTTTAATAGCTTTAGATGAGGTTGATTATAGTATTTCTGTAGGAGTTGCTTTTGGAGGTAAAACAAGCCAAATACAAGATTTGCTTGATAATGCTCAAAAGGCACTAGATTTAGCTAAGGCTAATGGTAAAAATAGGGTAGAGGTATGTTTTTAGATTGTGATTTTAGCGAAAAAATCATAGATACACATTGTCATCTAGATAATCAAGCTTATTTTGGATGTTTGGATGAGATGTTAAATCATGCCTTTGCTAATGGAGTAGATAAAATCATCATACCTGGAGCAGATATAAAAGATTTGCCAAGAGCAAGAGAGATTGCACATGATTATGAAAATGTGTATTTTTCTTGTGGGGTACATCCTTATGATATAGATGATTTTGATTTGGATGTTTTAAAAGAATTTATAAATGATAAAAAATGCATTGCAGTGGGTGAGTGCGGGCTTGATTATTATCGTTTAAGGGCTGATGAGGATGAAATAAAAGCAAAGCAAAAAGAAGTTTTTATAGCTCAAATTCAGCTAGCTATTGAATATAAAAAGCCTTTGATTGTTCATGTGCGTGAAGCTAATGAAGATAGTTTTAATATTTTAAAAACATATGCAAAAGATTTACAAGGTGGTGTTTTGCATTGTTTTAATGCTAGTGAGCTTTTACTTCAGCTAGCAGATGATGGTTTTTATTTTGGTATAGGTGGGGTTTTAACTTTTAAAAATGCAAAAAAACTAGTAGAAGTTTTACCTAAAATTCCAAAAGATAAACTAGTTTTAGAAACAGATGGACCTTATTTAACTCCAGAGCCGCATCGTGGCAAGGTAAATGATCCTATTTTGACCCATTTTGTAGCTCAAAAAATGGCTGAGCTTTTAAATTTATCTAAAAATGAAATAATAAAACTTACTAATTCTAACGCTAATCGTTTGTTTTTCCAAGGTTTATGATGAAAAAAAGCTTTTTATTTTTTATTTTAGTGTTATTATGTTTAAATGCTAAAGCCTTGCAATTTACTCCAGAGCACTATACTCAACAAGCACAAATTTTAAGAAATTTAGATATAGAAGCAAGCTATCTTAGTGATATGATTTTTTTAGAATTTAAAGAATCTTCCATGGATATGCATTCTAAAACTTTAGTAGATACGATGAGGGAATTTTACAAAATCACTCCAATTATCCGTAAAATCTTAGAAAAAGAAAATATCCCTCAAGAATTTTTATACTTAGCAATTGTAGAATCTGGTTTAAAAATTCATTCTATCTCAAGAACTAAAGCAGTAGGCGTTTGGCAATTTATGAAACCAACAGCACAAACTTTGGGTTTAAGGATAGATCCTTATGTAGATGAGAGAAAAGATTTGGTAAAATCAACTTATGCAGCTATTACTTATTTAAAGCAATTAAAAGAGCAGTTTGGAAAATGGTATTTGGCTATTTTAGCTTATAATTGTGGTGATGGTAAATTACGTCAAGCTATAAAAAAAGCAAAAAGTGATGATTTAAGGGTTTTGCTTGATCCTGATAAAAAATACTTGCCATTAGAAACTAGAATTTTTATTAGAAAAATTCTTACTATGGCATTTTTGGCTAATAATAATGATTTTTTAATTTCTCAAGATAGTGCTTTGCTTAATTATGCCCTATCAAGTGAAGTTAAAAAAATCTCAGTTCCACCAAGTGTTTCTTTAAGAGAGCTTGCCAAAGTAGCTAAAATGTCTTATAAAGAATTTAAGCGTTATAATCCACATTTTAATTATAACTTTACTCCACCTGATAAAAAAGATTATTACATGTACATTCCTTTAAGCAAAAGTGTGGCGGTAGAAAAGGCGTTGGAGAATGTAAAATTAGCTAAGGTGGATACAACCATTCCGCATACAAAAATTTATATAGTAAAAGAGGGTGATAGTCTTTATACTATTGCAAGAAAACACAAAATAAGTGTTGAAAGCATTAAAGAATATAATAAAATCAAAGGAAATTTAATCAATATCAATCAAAAACTTGTGTTAAAAATTAAGGAGAATAATAATGCAAAAATCAAAACAACTCAAAAAATATCAAAAAATTCTCATACAAAAGTCGTTAGTCGTTAGTTGTGTAGGAGTTTTGTTTAGTGCTTGTAGTATGGTGCCTATTAGCACACCTACTGTGTATTATCCAGAGAGGGATTTTAAAAGTGTAAAGCACAATAACACTAGTTTAAAAGGTACCATGAAGCCTTACACTATTAATGGTAAAACTTATTATCCAACTGTAGTAGAAGTAGGTGAGACTGCTGATGGTATAGCTAGTTGGTATGGACCGGGCTTCCATGGTAAAAAAACTTCCAATGGTGAAACTTATGATCAACACGCATATACTGCAGCTCATAAAACTTTGCCTATGAATACCATAGTAAAAGTAACTAATTTAAAAAATCACCGTCAAACTACTGTTAGGATTAACGATAGAGGACCTTTTGTAGCAGGTAGGATTATAGATTTATCTAATATGGCTGCAAGAGATATAGATATGATTCAATCTGGAACAGCTCCTGTAAGACTTGAAGTGATTGGCTTTGGAACAAGTGCAAGTTCGGGTTCAGTTCATACTAATTCTAATTTAGGCAGCAGTGGAGAGATTGCTGATAGTGGTCATATTTTCCAAGGTGGATCTTTTATGGTGCAAATTGGAGCATTTAGAAATAAAAGTGGTGCAGAGCTAATAGCAAGTAGATACAAAAATTATAATTCTTATACTTCAACTATACAAACAAGTGCTAAAGATGGCTTGCATAGAGTATTTTTAAAAGGGTTTAGAAGTGAGCAAGAAGCAAGAGATTTTGTTGATAGTGGATCTTTCCCAGGTGCGTTTATAGTAAGAGAGTAAGATTATGATAGAACTTATTTTTTTAGATGTAGATGGTTGTCTAACAGATGGTAAAATCATCTATACACAAAACTATGGTGAGATTAAAGAATTTAATGTAAAAGATGGTGCGTCGATTGAAGCTTGGCAAAAGCTTGGTAAAAAAGTTGCTATCATTACAGGTAGGACTAGCGAGTGTGTGTATTTTAGAGCTAGGGATTTAAAAATTGATTTAGTCTATCAAGGTATTAGTGATAAACTAGCTTGCGCTAAAGAAATTTTAGAAAAATTAAATTTAGATTTTTCTCAATGTGCTGCTATTGGGGATTATTATAATGATATGAGCTTGCTTGAAGCAGTTGGATATAGCTTCAAGCCAAAAGATGCACACAAGGCTTTAAAAACTGATAAAGTTTTAAATAGAAAAGGTGGCAATGGAGCAGTGAGTGAGATGATTGAAATTTTAATTGAACATAATAATATGCAAGCTCAATGGGATAAACTTTGGCGATAAAAATTTTTGCTATATTGATGAGTTTATTTGCCTTTGTTATGGTGATTTTAAGTACCCAAGATCCATATTTATTTGCCATAAAACCACAAAAGGTAGATGTGGCAAATATGCAAGCTTTTGATGTGCTTGATTATGAGTTAAATGCTAGTGTAATTAAGGCTACATATCAGGCAAGTCGTTGGGTAAAATATCAAGACAAAGATATTTTTGATGATTTTAAAGTTCAAGCGCTTGATTATAATTTAAGTTCAGATTTATTAGTAAGAAATGAAGAAAAATCTATTTTAGAAGGCAATGTAAGTTATTTTGATCATAATCAAACTTCTATTTTTACCCAAAAAGCAACTTATGATATGAAAAATAAAATTTTATTTTCTAATGATAATTTTAAAGCATATATAGGTTTAAATGAAGTTTTTGGGGATAATTTTTTATATGATGTGAATCAAAAAGAATTAAAAATTCAAGGAATAAAAGCATGGTTTTTAGAGCAGTAATTTTTTTGTGTTTGTTAAATTTGTTCGCATTTAGTGCACAAAAAATAGAAGTTTACGCTAAGGATTTTTACTTAGATGAAAAAAATGAAACAAGTGTATTAAACGGTGATGTAGAAGTTAAAAAAGGCAATGATGTTTTAAATTCGCAAAAATTAGTTATTTATATGAAAAACAAACAACCCATCAAGTATATAGCTACTAAAGATGCTAAATTTAAAATCATGATGAAAGATAAAACTTATCATGGAAGCGGTGATGAATTTATTTATAATGTAGCTAAGGATACATATGAGATTAATGGTAATGCAAAAATTACAGAAATGCAAACTAAAAAAGAACTCATAGGGGATAAAATCATAGTAGATAGAAAAAATATGACTTATAGAGTAGTGAGTAAAGATAAAAAACCTGCCAAATTTGTATTTGAAGTAAAAGAATGATATTAAATGCTAAATTTTTAATTTCTGCTTCTAAAATAGACGAAGCGCCACAACCTATATATACTGAAATCGCCTTTTTAGGACGTTCTAATGTGGGTAAAAGTTCTTTGATTAATACACTATGCAAAAATAAAAATTTAGCGAAAAGCTCTTCAACTCCAGGTAAAACACAACTTATTAATTTTTTTGAAGTTGATTGCAAAAAAGATGAGGATAAATTTAAACTAATATTTATTGATTTACCTGGTTTTGGTTATGCTAAAGTGAGCAAAAAAACTAAGGCTATTTGGAATAAAAATTTAGATGAGTTTTTAAAAGAGCGCAGTTCTATCAAGCTTTTTATTCATCTGATAGATTCAAGGCATGATAATTTAGATATTGATACAAATTTGGATTTGTATTTAGATTCTTTTATTAGAGCAGATCAAAAAAAAATAACAGTTTTTACAAAGGCAGATAAGCTCAATCAAAGTCAAAAAGCAAAAATTTTAAATGCAAATAAAAATGCTATTTTGGTGTCAAATTTGAAAAAAAGTGGTATTGATAAATTAGAACAAAAAATCATTTTAGAGAGCTTGGGTTTTAATGAGGAGTAGAAATTTAGTAAAAAATAGATTTGATTTTTCTTATTTATTTTTTTATCTATCTTTGATTTTTTATCAAGTATTAAGCTCTGTGTATTACTGGATGCCTCCTTTATTTGGGGTATTTTTTTGTTATATGATAGTGCTTTTAAAAGAAAAAGAAAGAACCCTTAATAAACTTGATTTTAGATGGTATTTTTCTTTGTTTTATCTTTTATTAATTGATGTTATTCATGGATTTTATCTTTTTAGCTCTTGGATAGCTTTTTTTATTTTTTATCATTTTTTTGTGGATTGGTTTAAAAGCAAATTAAAACTAGGGCATTATTTGCTCGTTATATTCACTTTTTGTGCTTATATTTTCATCTATCTTTTTGATGTGTTTTTAGCATATTTAGATAATAATGAAATTTTAAAATTTGGTATTGAGTATTTATGGTTTTTTACTGTTGAAGCTTTGATTTCTTTTATTATTTTTAAAGGAAAAATCTAATTATGCGTATGCGTTTAGTAATGGGCTTTATAGCTTGCTTTTTTATGCTTTTACTAGCTAGAGTATATTATATAAGTATAAAATCTAATGTTTATTATGAAGAAATAGCCAAGCAAAATGCTATTAAAACGCAGTTTTTAGCACCTGTAAGAGGACAAATTTTAGATATAAAGGGTAGACCTTTAGCAGTAAATAAATTAGGTTTTTCGATCTCTATAAAACCATATTTGTATATAAAAAAGAAAAATAGAAATCTTTTAGAGCAAGAATTACAAGCTATAGTAGGAGCTTTTCCTGATTTAAATGCCACTAAACTCAAAAGAGTTTATATGAAAGCTGATTCTTATTATAATCAAGATTATATAGAAGTGGTTCCATTTATAGAATATAATGCGATGATTAAACATTTTACTAAGCTAAATTTGCGTGAAAATATGCAAGTTAAATCTACCACTCAAAGATTTTATCCTTATGATGCTTTAGCTAGCCATGTTATAGGTTATGTTGGAAAAGCAAATCTAAATGATATGAATGAAAATGAAATTGCAAGATTGACTAGCTATGTAGGGCGTAGTGGCATAGAGCGTTCTTATAATGATATTTTACAAGGTCAAAAGGGTGAAAAGGTTAGCAAGGTAAATGCATTAAATAAAGAAATAGAAGAACTTTCTTATAAAAAACCTACTTCAAGCAATATCACTTTAAGCATAGATCTTGACTTGCAAGAATACTTAGCCAGTATTTTTGAAAATTTAGCAGGTGCAGCTATAGTAATGGATGTAAAAAGCGGAGCTATTTTGGCAGCGGGTAGTTTTCCTGAGTATAATCTTAATCCATTTGTTACGGGTATTAGCCAAGAAGAATGGGATAAACTTTCTAATGATTTAAACCATCCTTTTACTAATAAGCTTATTAACGGTCTTTATCCTCCAGGTTCAGTTATAAAAATGGGTACAGCTTTGGCCTTTTTAGATAGTGGAAAAGTAAGTGAAAATCATAAATATTTGTGTGATTCTAACTTTGAGCTTGGTGGTAGAAAATTTAGATGTTGGAAGGCTATAGGTCATGGTTATGTAGATATGACAGATGCTATTAGGGAAAGTTGTGATGTGTATTTTTATAAAGGTGCTTTAGAAGTTGGTATTGATACTATTAGTTCTGTTTTCGAAAGGATAGGTTTTGGTGCAAAAACAGGAGTGGATTTGCCTAATGAATTTATAGGAACAGTACCTAATAGAATATGGAAAAAAGAAAAATACAACCAACCATGGTATCAAGGTGAAACTTTAAATACAAGCATAGGACAAGGTGATTTTCTTGCTACTCCTATGCAAGTGGCTAAATTTACAGCTATGATTGCTACGGCTAAAAATATCACACCGCATTTTTTACATAGCGTTGATGATAATGTTACTAAGATAAATTTTGATAATAATGAAAGTGTTTTTACGACTTTTGAACTATCAAAACTTCCACTTTTAAGGCGTGCTATGTATGAAGTTGCTAATGAAGACGGTGGAACTACGGCAAGATTTTTAAGAAATTCACCTATTACCATAGCAGCCAAAACAGGAACAGCTCAAGTAGTTGGAATTTCTCAAAGTGAAAAAAAGCGTATTAAAGAAGAGGATTTAGAATATTTTTTAAGATCTCATGCTTGGATTACTTCTTATGCGCCTTATGAAAAACCACAATATGTAGTAGTGGTTTTAATAGAACACGGAAAAAGCGGTAGTAGTACAGGAGGGCCTATACTGGCTAAAATTTATCAAAAACTTATAGATTTAGGCTATATTGATAAAAAATATATCAAGAAAAAGACTAAATAATTAGCATTCCATCACCATATGAGTAAAAACGATAGTTATTTTTTATAGCTTCATGGTAAAGCTCTAAGGTTTTTTCTCTACCTATAAATGCTGCTACAAGCATAATTAAAGTTGATTTTGGTAAGTGAAAATTAGTAAGTAAATAATCAAGTCTTTGCGGGGTATTTTGTGGGTGTAAAAACAAATCACAAAAACCTTCTTTTAATTTTTTTCTATGATAGTACTCTACACAACGAGTAACAGTAGTACCAACGCCTAGTATTTTCTTAGAAGAATCAATCAAAGCACAAGTTTCATCATCAATATGAAAAAATTCTGAATGCATTTTATGATCACGTATATCTTCACATTCTACACCTTTAAAAGTTCCTGCGCCAACGTGTAGTGTAATAGTATGGATATTATGATTTTTTTTAAGTTCATCGATCATCGCTTCATCAAAGTGTAAGCTTGCAGTAGGTGCAGCAACTGCGCCTTGATTTTTAGCAAAAATGCTTTGATAGTTAATGCTATCTTGTGCTTCATCTGCTCTTTTAATATAAGGTGGTAAAGGGATATGGCCTATTTTTTCTAAAATTTCAAAAACTTCATGATGATGAAGTTCTTTTTCATCATTAAAAAACTTTACTTCTCTTGTGCCATCATCATGTAATTTTTTGATTTTAGCTTTTAAAGAATTTTCAAAATATAAAATTTGCCCTTCTTTAACCTTACCCCGAATTTGCACTAAAAATTCATTATTTTTTAAAGGATGGTTAATGAAAAGTTCTATTTTACTACCACTTTCTTTGTTTCCATAAATTCTTGCTTTGATGACTTTGGTATCATTAAAGATGATTTCACAAGGTGGTAAAATTTTAGCTAAATCCTTAAAATGCAAATGTGAAATTTGATCTTTACATCTTTCATATACTAAAAGCTTGGCATTTTCTTTGGGCAAAATAGGAAAATTTGCTATAAGTTCATTGGGTAAATCATAATCATAACTAGAAAGCAAAAGATCTTTATCAATCATTTTCATCATCTTCTTTTTGACTAGGATTAACTTTTTTAGCTATGTAAATAGAAATTCCATAAAGTCCACACAAAGGTACAGCCATTAAAAATTGCGATATAACATCAGGTGGTGTCATCATAGCTGAGAAAACAAAAATCACTAAAACAGAAACTCTAAAATGTTTTTTCAAAAAAGTATCATCAATAAGTCCAAGTTTAGCAAAGAAAAAGGTTATTACAGGCATTTCAAAAGCTAAACCAAAAGCAATTACTAATTTAGTAAAAAAGCCTACATATAAACCTATGCTAATTAAAGGCTTAAAATCTTGGGTTTGCACCCCAAAATCAATCAAAAATTTAAAAGCCAAAGGTATAACTATATAATAACAAAACAAAGCACCAAGTGCAAACATAATACTAGCAAAGCTTACAAAAGGCACTACTAATCTTTTTTCATTATCATAAAGTCCAGGTGCTACAAATTTCCAAAACTGCCAAAAAATAACTGGCAAAGAAATCAAAAAAGCTGTAAAAAACGAAACCTTCATCGCAGTAAACAAAGGCTCTTGTAACTCAACAAAGGTCATTTGTCTTGAAATTTCAGGTAAGGCCGCTTCAACAGGCGCTTTTAGTATATCTATGATATAGTTATTAAAACTAAAACATACAAAAAACATCACAACAACACAAGCAACACTTATAAATAATCTTTTTCTAAGTTCTACTAAATGCGGTTTTAATTCTTCAAACATTCTTAGCTTTCCATTTTCTGAGTATTTTTTTCATCTTTTTGAATTTTTTCTTCAAGATTAGAAAGTTCTTGTATATCTTTTTCTAAATCATTAATTTCACTTTTTAATTCTTTGGTATTATTTAAAATATCTTCTTTGAGTTGATCAAATTCTTCAAAACTTAGTTTTTTTCTGATATTTTCATTAGTTTGTGAAAATTCATCTTTGTATTTTTGTGCTTCATCTTTTAATTCTGCTATTTTTAGTTCTTTATTAATACTTGCTTTTGCTTCATCGATATTACTTTTAATGGCTTTTAAAATTTTTGCAATTTCGACTATAGTTGAAGGTAATTTTTCAGGCCCAAGCACTAAAATAGCTACAACTAAAATAACTAAAATTTCACCAAAACTCATTATTTTATCTTCTTTCATTTGAATATATGGTTTACATTTTACATAAAAATACTTAAAAATATTATTACTTTTATCATATTAATATATAAAGATATCTTGATATATTAATATATTTTTGTTATATTGAATTAAAAATAAAAAAGGAAAAGCATGGAGAAATTAGTTTTTATTTTAAAAGATTTTCTTATTTTATTTATAGAAATATCTGTTTTGTTTATTTTGGTTAGTATGCTTATTGCTTATTTAAATGAGCGCTATGCCAAATTTTTTAATGAGCATTTAAAGAAAGATTCTTTTACAAGCTATATAAAAGCCATACTTTTGGGTTGTTTAACTCCATTTTGCTCATGTTCAAGTATACCGCTTTTAAACGCATTTTTAAAAGCTAAAGTCCCACTTGGGGTATGCATAGCTTATTTAATCACCTCGCCTTTAATTAATCCTATTATAGTAGTGATGTTTATGGTGAGTTTTGGCTTAAAAATATCTTTATTTTATGTGGGGTTTTTATTTTGTGTGATTTTATTTATTGCTTTTTGTGTTTCTAAAATAAACACTCAAGGATTTTTTAATGAAGACTTTTTAAAAAATGATTTAGAGCAAAAGTCATGTTGTTCTAACAATACTTTTCAAAGCTCATGTTGTCAAAAACCTAGCTTGGTTTTTGCTAAAAATTCTAAAACAAGTAAAATTTTAAATTTTAAAAACAAAGCTAAAGAAAGTAAAATCAAAATATTATTTTCACAAAGCTTTAAAGAGTATAAAAAAATTTTACCTTATATTGTTATAGGTATGGCTATAGGGGCTGTTATACATGGTGCTTTTCCACAAGATTTTTTCCAAAATTATATGAAAGATTATGGAGTTTTGGGCGTATTTATAGCAGCTTTTATAGGAGTTTTACTTTATATGAATTGTACAGCTATGATACCTGTAGCACTAGCTTTAACTACCAGTGGAATTCCACTTGGTATAATGATGAGTTTTTTAATAGCAGGAGCAGGGTGTTCTTTGCCTGAGCTTATTTTGCTTAAAAGAATTTTCAAAACAAGCTTTTTGATTTTATTTGCAAGTATGATTGTTGCTATTGCAATTAGTTTTGGTCTTTTAATGTTTTTTATATAAGGATTTTTATGCAAGAGTTTTTAAAAATAACAAGTGCGGTTAATGATGAAAGCAGGATTTTGATCCTAGCTTTCTTACAACAATACGGAAAGCTTTGTGTGTGTGATTTGCAAAGCTCTTTAAATATGAGTCAATCAAGGCTTTCAAGACATTTAAAAATTTTAAAAGAAGCTAATTTTTTAGAAGTAGATAGACAAGGTGTTTGGGCGTATTATGGAGTAAAAGAAAATTTAAATAATTTTTGTAATGATATATTAAAAAACATCAATGAACTTTCCATAAAGCTTCCTGAGCTTAAAAGGTTTTCTTGTGAATGTAAAGCTTAAGTGCTAATATACAAAGCTAGTTCATCGCTTAAAAGGTAGTTAGTATTATAAAAAATTCCATTTTTATAAACTAGCTTTCCTTTTTTACTAAGAAACATCGCTTTTTCTTTTTCTAAAGGTTCTAGCTTTGTTTCATCCACTCCTATAATACTTCTAAGTCCTAAGAAAATATGCTCTAAGCGTAAATCTTTTGAATTTAAATTTTCAATCTCTCTAAAACAAGGATTTGCTATATAATCTTTTAAACTTTTTTTAGTATAAAATCTTTGATTTTTTAAAAATCCCACCGCACTTAAACCACAGCCTATATAGTCTTTTCCTTGCCAGTAGGCAAGATTGTGTTTGCAAATTTGTCCAAAATTACTGATTTCATATTGTTTATAGCCAAGATTTTCGATAGCTTTGATAAAATATTTTGCAAGTCGTGGCGCATTTTTTTTAAAATGAAATTTTTTAGCAAATCTTGTCTTTTCTTCTATGGTTAGATTATAAGCGCTCACATGGTTAATATCAAGCAGAGTAAGTTTGGAAATTTCATAATCAAGCATTTTTTTATCATCAAGTTTTGTATCGTAAATTAAGTCTAGATTGATATTATTAAATCCTGCTTTTTTTGCATTTTCTATACTAGTAAAAATACTTTTTTGATCATGAATACGCCCAAGAAATTGTAATTTTTTTTCATGAAAACTTTGCACTCCAAAAGAAATACGATTAAAACCTAAATTTTTTATCTCTTTAAGCCAAGAAAAATTACTCGAGTTGGGGTTTGCTTCTATACTAATTTCACTATCTTTTTGTAAATAACTTTGTATAAAAATAAATATTTTTTCATAAAAACTAGCATCCATTAAACTAGGCGTTCCACCACCTATAAAAACAGTCTTTATGGAATTTTTATCAAGTTTGAAAAAATTTAGTTGATATTTTATATCTTGCGTTAAAGCATTTAAATAATCTTTTTCAAAGTCCTTTTTCTTAAGTGAAGTAAAAGAACAATAAAAACACTTGCTTTCACAAAATGGTATATGTATGTATAAATGCATAAAACTTCTTTAAAATGTGATTATAAATTCGTATTTTTTTGTTAGAATTATATTATTAAAAAGTCAAGGATAAGAAAATCATGGAAAAAGAAAAAAAATATAGGCCAAATGTAGCCGCTGTTGTACTATCATCAGCTTATCCTTTTGAATGTAAAATTTTACTTGCTAAACGCAATGATATGGAAGATATATGGCAATTTCCTCAAGGTGGTATAGATGAGGAAGAAGAAGTTAAAAGTGCATTATTTAGAGAGTTAAAAGAAGAAATAGGCACAGATGAGGTTGAAATTTTAGCTGAATATCCTGAGTGGATTAATTATGATTTTCCAACTAAGGTCGCACAAAAAATGTATCCTTATGATGGTCAAAGCCAAAAATATTTTTTAGTTAGATTAAAAAATAAAGCTATTATTAATCTAAACACTAAAAATCCTGAATTTGATGCTTATAAATTTGCTTCATTAGAAGATGTTTATGATATGATTAACCATTTTAAAAAACCTATATATGTTAGGGTTTTAAAATATTTTAAAGAAAGGGGGTATATTTAATGCTGGTCGTACAAAAATATGGGGGAACAAGTGTAGGAACGCTTGAGCGTATTGATGAAGTTGCTAAAAGAGTGGCAAAAAGTAAAAAAACTTGCGATAAGTTAGTTGTAGTAGTTTCAGCGATGAGTGGGGTTACTAACGAGCTTATCGATTTTGCTCACCATTTTAGTAAAAATCCTTCAGGTCGTGAGATGGATATGCTTTTAAGTAGTGGCGAACGCGTGACTTCATCTTTACTTGCTATTGCATTAAATGAAATGGGTTTAAAAGCTACTGCATTTTCCGGACGCAATGCAGGAATTATCACAGATGATGTTTATACTAAAGCAAGAATAGAACACATTGATACTACAAATATTAACAAAGCCTTAGATGAGGGATATATCGTAGTAGTTGCTGGCTTTCAAGGTATTGACAAAATGGGTAATGTTACTACTTTGGGTCGTGGTGGAAGTGACTTAAGTGCGGTAGCACTAGCGGGAGCTTTAAATGCTGATTTATGTGAAATTTATACTGATGTAGATGGGGTATATACTACCGATCCTAGAATTGAGCCAAAGGCTAAAAAGCTAGATAAAATTTCTTATGAAGAAATGCTAGAGCTTGCAAGTTTAGGAGCTAAGGTTTTACAAAATCGCTCTGTAGAACTTGCTAAAAAATTAAATGTAAAATTAGTTACTAGAAGTAGTTTTAATGAAAATGAAGGGACGATCATTACTAAGGAGGAAAATATGGAACAAGCTTTGGTTAGTGGTATAGCACTAGATAAAAACCAAGCAAGGGTTACTTTAAGAAATATCGATGATAAGCCAGGCATTGCCGCTGAAATTTTTGGGACTTTAGCAAATGAAAATATCAATGTAGATATGATTATCCAAAATGTAGGTTTAGATGGAGCTACAAATTTAGGTTTTACTGTGCCTGAAAATGAGCTTGATTTAGCAACTAATGCTATGAAAAAAGTTTTAGGTGCTAATGCTAATATAGAAACAGATAGTGCTGTGGTAAAAGTTTCAGTTGTGGGTGTGGGTATGAAATCGCATTCTGGAGTAGCTTCGGCAGCTTTTAAAGCATTGGCAAATGAAAATATCAACATACAAATGATTTCTACAAGTGAAATTAAAATTTCAGTTATCGTGCATGAAAAATACGGTGAATTAGCTGTAAGAGTATTGCATGAAGTTTATAAACTAGATATATAAATGAGCAATAGTTTTTTAAAATTTACTCTAGAGCAAATCCGAGAAAATGGTACTTATACAAGTTGGTTGGAAGAAAGGCGTCTTGAATGGTCGCCTTTGATTGCTTCTAAGTTAGCTTTGCTTTTGCAAGGTTATACTTTTATTGTGATTACTGATGATCAAAGAACGTGGTTTGAAGAGTATTTTTTAGGTCAAATCAATGCTAGTTCCACAAGACCTTTGGTGCCTTTTGTGTCTTTAAAAGGAATTTATAATAAAGCTTGTAATACCCAAGAAGATATAGATTTGTTAAATGATCTTTTAAGTATTTCTTTTCCTAATGGTTATGCCTTTTTTTATATAGGAACTAATACAGGTTTTAAATTTAAAATCGCTAATTCTAAAGCAGAAAGTATGCTTTGGCTTTTTGATGAGCAGTTGCAAAATAGCTTTTATCTTTCCTCACGTGATAAGGAATTAGACTATAAACTCATTTCTTTATATAAAGTATTTGAGCAAAGCTTAGAGGCTGTGCTTTTTTCTAAGGTAGAAATTTGAATCTAAGAAATAAAATCATTATCCATAATGATTTTGAGCTAATGCAAGAAAAGCTCACAGAAGAATATGGAGCAAAAAATCTTAAATTTTTCATACCCAAAAATCCTGACTTAGAATTAAGACTAAATGACTTAACTTATGACAAAAACGGCCAAGCAACCGCAAAAGCTATTATGAATGAAAGTTATATAGCTGAAGCACAAGCTAAAATCATTGTTATACTAGCTAAGTCTTTTCGTGAAGAAGCGCAAAATTTTTTGCTAAAACTTTTTGAAGAGCCACCAAAAAATGTATATTTTATCATCGTAGCTCCTTCAAAAAATGTTTTTTTACCTACTATACTTTCAAGATTTATCATAGAAAAACATAAAATTCAAAAAGAAAAGATGTCTTTAAATTTAGATCTTAAAAAAATGGATCTAGCTCAAATTGCTTCATTATTAAAACAATATGAAAATATAGACAAGCATGAGTGTTTAGAGTTAATTAGCACTTTAAGTCATGAATGTTTTAAACAAGATATAAAATTAAACGATGAAGAAATTGAATTTTTTTACAAAGCTTATGAATTAGCTAAATTAAATGCAAAGCCAACTATTTTGCTAAGCACCATAGCTTTAATTTTACACGAGAGAAAAAATGAAAATCATTAAAATCAATCCTAACACAGACTTTAAGCAAATTTCTAAATATATAAAGCCACATAAAGCAGGCGAGAAAATTATGAGTGAAAAAACTCAAATTCATTTTTTTCTTATTAAAGAGTTAAGAGCACCTGCTGCAAACATACTCAAACAAGATGCGCTAAGAGTTGGAGCTGAGCTTGTAACACATAAAGAAGTTATATTAGGCAAAGAACATACTAATGCCTTGCTTATGGTAACGCAAGATCAAGCCAAAAAGCTTATAGAAAAAGAAAAATTACAAGATTTTAAGCTTAAAAATTTAGCATTATTTTTAAAGTCTAATTTTAACAAACCAAAATATGCAAAAATTATGGGTGTGATTAATGTTAATGAAGATAGTTTTAATGCTCAAAGTAGGGTTAAAGAAAATGAAGTTTTAGAAAAAATCGAACTCATGATTTCTCAAGGGGCTGATTATATAGATATAGGCGGGGTTTCTTCAAGACCTGGTAGTGTGTATTGCGGGAAAGAAGAAGAGTTTAAGCGTTTAAAAAATACCTTAGATTTAATCTATAAAGAAAAACTTTATGAAAAATGTATTTTTAGCTTAGATAGCTTTGATGAGTATTGTTTAGAATATGCTTTAAATAAAGGCTTTAAGCTTATTAATGATATTACTGGGTTTAAAAATGAAAATTTAGCTAAATTAGCTTTAAAATACAAAGCCACTTATACACTCATGCATATACAAAATACCCCACAAAATATGCAAGATAACCCGCATTATGAAGATGTATTAGCCGAGCTTGATGATTTTTTTGCGCAAAAGCTAGAGAGGCTAAGTGAGCTTGGTTTAGAAGATGTGATTTTAGATGTTGGTATTGGTTTTGGTAAAAGTCCTTGGCATAATATGATGTTAATCAAGCATTTAGAGCATTTTTTACGCTTTGAAAAAGAACTTTTAATCGGAGCTAGTAGAAAAAGTATGATAAATGCTTATTTTAGCTCAAGTGTTGAGCAAAGACTAGCGGGTACGCTTTATTTGCATTTAGAGGCTTTTAAAAATGGAGCAAGTATTATAAGAGTGCATGATGTATATGAACATAAACAAATGTTTGAACTTGCAAAAGCTATGGATGAACTTTCTTTGGAGTAATGATGACTTATCAAGAGTATTTAGAAAAGGTAAAATTAGTAAAAGAATGGATGAGGGCTTATTATGAAGATGACGAGCCTTTAGCAAGCGATGAAGAATACGATAAACTTATAAGAGAGTTAAAAGCATTTGAAACGCTTCATCAAGAAAAGATTTCTAAAGACTCTCCTACGCAAAATATCGCCCCAACTATACAAAGTGAATTTCACAAACTTGCACATAGTGCAAAAATGTGGTCTATGGAAGATGTTTTTGATGAAGCTGAGCTTAGAGCTTGGGCAAAAAGAGCTAAATGTGAGTTTGATTTTTTCATAGAACCTAAATTTGATGGAGCAAGTTTAAATCTTACTTATGAAAATGGTATTTTAATCAGTGGTGCTACAAGAGGCGATGGGGAAGTAGGCGAGGATATTACTTTAAATGTTAAAGAGATATCCAATATACCTCAAAAAATTCCTTATAAAAACAAGATAGAAATTCGTGGCGAAGTAGTGATTTTAAAAGAAGATTTTGAAAAAATCAATGAAAAAAGAGCTAAAGATGGCTTAAGTTTATTTGCAAACCCACGTAATGCAGCAAGTGGCTCTTTAAGACAGCTTGATACAAGCATTACAAAAGAAAGAAATTTAAAATTTTATCCTTGGGGAGTGGGGGAGAATTCTTTAGAGTTTAAGAAACACTCTGAAGTGATGGAGTTTGTAAGAAGTCTTGGCTTTTTAAAAGATGATTTTGTTTTTTGTGTGAAAACTTTAGATGAGGTTTTAGAAAAATACCACGAGCTTTTAGAAAAAAGAGATCAAAAGCCTATGATGATGGATGGTATGGTTGTAAGGGTAGATGATTTAGCTCATTGTAAGCTTTTGGGTTACACAGTGAAATTTCCAAAATTTATGGTTGCGTTTAAATTTCCTGCTTTGGAAAAAACCACAACCTTACTCGGGGTTAATTTACAAGTTGGAAGAAGTGGTGTGATTACCCCTGTGGCGGTTTTAGAGCCTGTAAATTTAGACGGGGTTATCGTAAAGTCTGCAACCTTGCATAATTTTGATGAGATAGCTAGACTTGGAGTGATGATAGGCGATAGTGTAAGTGTGATAAGAAGTGGCGATGTTATACCTAAAATCACTAAAGTTTTTACCCAAAGGCGTGATGGTTTAGAAAGTAAGATCACTAAACCAACTCTTTGTCCTGAGTGTTTTAGTGAGCTTTTAGATGAGGGTGCTTTTTTAAAATGTCAAAACCTAGACTGCAAAGCAAGACTTGTAAATTCTATCATACATTTTGTATCTAAAAAGTGTTTAAATATAGATGGCCTTGGAGAAAATATCGTCGAACTTTTATTTAAAGAAGGAAAAATCACTAACATAGAAAGCATATTTTTCTTAAAATATAGTGATTTTGAAGGCTTAGAAGGCTTTAAAGAGAAAAAAATCAACAATCTTCTAAGCGCTATTGAAAATGCAAAAAAATGCCCTTTATCAAGGTTTATCACTGCTTTGGGTATAGAGCATATCGGAGAAGTAGCAGCTAAAAAACTAGCTCAATCTTTTGGCTTTGAATGGTTTATACAAAGCTATGAAGCTTATGCAAATTTAGAAGGCTTTGGCGAGCAAATGGCTAAAAGCTTAGAAGAATTTACCCATGTCAATGCAAATCGCATTAAGCATTTTTATGAAATTTTGCATTTAGAGGATGAGAAAAAAGAGCTTATTATAAATGAAAATATTTCTAATAAAACCTTTGTTATCACAGGAACTTTAAGCAAATCACGCGATCATTTTAAAGAGCTAATCGAAAGCTTTGGAGCAAAGGTAAGCTCAAGTGTGTCTAAAAAAACGGACTTTGTATTATACGGAAGCGAAGCAGGCTCAAAGCTTGAAAAGGCTCAAAGTTTAGGAGTCAAGTGCATCAATGAGGCTGAGTTTAATGCTCTTTTAGGCGGTGATGATGAGGTTTGATGTCTTTGTAAGTGCAAAGTTAAACATTTCTCGTAATAAAGCTTGCGAGCTTATAGAAAACAAGCAAATTTTACTCAATGATGAATTTAAAAAAACCTCTTTTAAAATCACATCTCAAAGCCCCTTAGAAGATGAGAGTTTAAAACTAACGCTTTTAGAAGAGCTTTTTGTAAGTAGGGCTGCTTTTAAACTCAAGCGTTTTTTACAAGAGCATACATTTACTATCAAAGATAAAATTTGTTTAGATATAGGCTCATCGACTGGAGGTTTTGTACAAATTTTACATCAAAACAAGGCTAAACATATCACAGCTTTGGATGTAGGTTCTAATCAACTTCATGAAAGCTTAAGAAATTTAGAAAATATCCAAATTTGTGAAAACACTGATTTGCGTGAGTTTAAAAGTGAAATTTTATATGATGTTATCACTTGTGATGTGAGTTTTATATCTTTAACACATTTAATTTTTCATATAGATAAACTTGCTAAAGATCTTATCATCTTGCTTTTTAAGCCTCAATTTGAAGTAGGTAAAAATGCTAAGCGTGATAAAAACGGAGTAGTAAAAGATATAAAAGCTATTAAAACTGCTAAAGAAAGCTTTGAAAAAGCCTGTGCAAAGCTTGGTTGGATTTTACAAGTAAGTCAAGAGTCACACTTAAAAGGAAAAGAAGGTAATGTTGAGTTTTTCTACGCCTATAGAAAAAACTAAAATCACGAGCTTAGCCATAGGGCGTTTTGATGGTATGCATTTGGGGCATTATGAGCTTTTTAAGCATTTAGATGAAAATGGAGCTTTGTTTATCATCACTAAAGAGGAAAAAGAAGCCTTAACACCTAAGGATTTTAGAGTAAATTTGGTTGATTTTCCTTTGATTTTTTGTGATTTTGAAAAAATCAAAGATTATAAAGGCGAGGATTTTTTAAAGCTTTTAAAGCAAGAATTTCCCAAACTAGAAAAAATCATCGTAGGTTATGATTTTAAATTTGGCAAAGAAAGAAAATGTAGCGCCAAAGATATACAAATCCTTTGTGGTATAAACACCATCATCGTAGATGAGTTTAAAATTCAAAACAAAAGTGTTCATACAAGTATGATTAAAACCTTACTTAAAGAAGCAAAAGTTAAAGAAGTTAAAAATTTCCTAGGTAGGTTTTATACTATACAAGCAAATATCATCAAAGGGCAAGGCATAGGCGCTAAAGAGCTTTTTGCAACTTTAAATTTATACGCAAAAGACTTCTTTTTACCCAAAGAAGGTGTATATGCGACTTTGGTAAAGATTGAAAATAAAAGCTATCATAGTGTAAGTTTTATAGGTATAAGATCTACTGATGAAAATTTTGCTTTAGAAACGCATATTTTAGATGAAAATTTCACAAACACAAAAGCAATTTCAGTGGAGTTAAGCTTTATTGACTATATAAGAGCTAATGAGAAATTCAATGATTTAGCCTTATTAAAAACACAAATTAGTAAAGATATTAACAAAGCAAAAGAAATTTTAGGAAAATTAAATGAAAGATGAAATTTTTAAAAAACCCTTAGAAAAACAATTTGAATTTGATAAAAGTGTAGCAAGTGTTTTTGATGATATGGTGTCAAGGTCCGTGCCTTTTTATACGCAAAATTTAAAACTCATAGTCGAACTCATAGATCATTTTACACCGCAAAATGCAAGAATTTGTGATCTTGGTTGTTCTACGGCTAGTTTATTGCTTGCACTTTATGAAAAAAGAAAAGATTTTCTTTTAAGTGGGGTTGATGAGGCTAATGCTATGCTAGAGATTGCTAAAAGTAAATGTCAAGCCTTTGGAGCTAGGGTGGATTTTTATCAAAAAAATTTAGATGACTTTGAGTTTTTTAAAAATGATGTTTTTATAGCTACTTATACTTTGCAGTTTATCCGCCCACCCAAAAGACAAGAGTTAGTTGATAAAATCTATCAAAACCTAAATGAAAATGGTATATTTGTGCTTAGCGAAAAAATTCTTTATGAAGATGTCAAAATAGCTAAAAAAATGATACAAATTTATGAGCAGTATAAACTAGAGCAAGGTTATAGTAAGCTAGAAATTTCAAGCAAACGAGAAGCTTTGGAAAATGTTCTCATACCTTATACTCAAAATGAAAACATAACCATGCTTAAAAAAGCAGGATTTTCTAAAGTAGAAAGTGTTTTTAAATGGGTAAATTTTGAAACATTCATAGCTTTTAAGTGAGTATTATTAGCTATATATTCACTTTATTGCTATGTTTAAACTTTTTATAAACAACTTTAATATATAATTCCAAACTTCAAAATATTATTAATTTCTAAAGGAGTTTTAATGTTAAATTTCACGGGGGGGGGGAATTGAGAATTCTCAATCAATCATATCCTCTTTAAAAACATCAAACAATATTTCTTTTACTAAGAAAACCTTCTTATCTTTAGCAACTATATCTTTTTTAGCAACTTGTGCTAATGCTAGTATAACAACTATAGGTGATAAAGCTTCTAATGGTAGTATTACTATCACTAAAGCTAAAAGCACTACAAACAATAACAACAAACAAGTAAAAAATTCTAAAAGTATTAGTGGTGGTGGATGTAGCAGTAGTACAGATTGTACTATAAATAGTGAACAAACAAGTACCGTTACTATAAGTGGTGCAGACGGTGGTACTTTAACTATTGATAAGGGCGGTAGTGTTATTCCTAATAGCGGCCATGCTGTGGAAATTAAAAGTAATGCCACTAATGTAACTATTAATAATGCAGGTACTATTAAAGGTAATGGTGGTGGAAGACATGGTATAGAAATATGGGGTAGCTCTACTGTAGATAAAATTACTAATACGGGAACAATCGATAGTGGTAGTGGTTCAGGACTTAGCGTAACTAATAATAGTACTTTAAAAAATTTAGAAAATAGTGGAATTATTAAAGGTAATGATAAAGGTATTAAAGTTGATAACGGTGCTACTATAGAAAAAATAATAAATAATGGGCTAATTTTTGGTAATACAGCAGGAATTTATTTATCTGGTGAAAATAAAATAAATACAATTAGTAATAGTGGAACTATATTATCTAATAATGGAAATGTAAATTGGGGAGCAGGTGGAATAGTAATACAAGGAAAAGATGACAAAACAAACATAGAGAATTTAATTAATGATGGAGCAATTATCAATAAGACCGGTGCTTTTAACTCGGGTGGAATTGCTTTATTTTCTGGAAATATAAAAACTTTTATTAATAATGGTGATATTATTTCTAATTCTGAAGGTATATTTATAAGTGTACATACTCCTGTTAATAAACCCTCTAAAATAGAATTTATTAATAACAAAAAAAATATTATTGCTACAAATAATGGTATTTGGATAGAAAAATCTGGTGGGAATATAGGAAGTGTTGAAACCATAAATAATGAGGGTGTTATTTTAGGAAAGAAAAATTCTGGAATATTAATAGATCCTGACCAACACATCAAAGACTACATCAAACTAGATGGCTCTGATGCTCTTATAGCAGGTGGCACAATAGGTATATACAATAAAGGAACCATAGGTGTAAATAATAACAACGGAAGTCTTGTAAATAATGGCACTGGCAATGTAATCGACTTGCAAAATGGTGCCACCATAGCAGCATTAACTTTTAGTGAAGATGGAAGTACTTACACTTATAATCAAGAAGGCACAGCCATACTTAATGAAGGTAATATACAAGGAAATATCAACCTTGATGGTGGCTCTAAAATCATAGGGCTTCTTT